>NZ_JBGUAV010000014.1:0-99211 GCF_041821005.1 Halalkalibacter sp. AB-rgal2 | reverse complement strand
AGAGCACTGTTCCGGAAGGGACAGCATCATCTGTGAAAGAGCCGATGGATCGCCGTGAAGAAGGATCAAGAAAAGCAACATGTCCCCTGCTTGACGAATGGTTACTCTTCGTCAAGCAACAAGAGGGAACATCAAAGCGGAGTCTCCAAGAGGATCATCCCCGTAGAAGAGAAAGCAAGAGCCAGGACGTTGCCGGGCGAACAAGTACAATCCAATAGGGTTGTGCTTTTTTTATGTGAGCAAAAGGAAGGCAAATAAAAGCTCTCATTAATAAAATCTCTACGTGAAAATCAAACTGTATCTTTTTCCAATAAACCATGATACGTTATAAACAAACGATATGTTGTCAGCAATGAGGGAGACATTTCATGATTGGGAATTTTTTATTTGCACTATCCATTATTATTATCGGTCTGTTATTTGGAAGAGGATTAAGAGTTTTACTTGATAAAGGAAAAATTGAATCGGCAGCAAAGATGCATTGGATTTTAAAAAATTGTACGATGTCGGCATTGTTGGTTGTGAATCCGTTAATTATATTAGGAGCCTTTTGGTTCGTTGAGATGGATGACATTCGATTAATGTACATCCCAATACTTGGTGCTCTATCGCTTGGAATTGGTGGTGTATTAGCACTGTATGCTGCTAAACTTTTAAAGCTATCGAGAAAAAAGCAAGGAGCGATGTTTGCTTCGGGCACATTTACGAATTTAGGTAGCTTTGGTGCTTTGTTTTGCTTTGTATTTTTAGGAGAAGCGAGCCTTGTTTTTGTGGCGTTGTTTCGCCTGTTTGAGGACTTGATTTATTATGCGGTTGGCTTTCCAGTAGCTCAGTCTTATGGTGATCGTCAAAAAGGAACAAAGCCCCCGTCTGTTTTAAGTAAAGTGATGAGAAATCCTTTTTTTATTGTGACGATTGTTGCCATTGGGATTGGAGGAGCTTTAAATGCTTCGCCCATTGATCGGCCCGAGTTCTATACACATTTAAATAGTTTGCTAGTTCCCATTTTTACGATATTGTTAGTCGTTCCAACAGGGTTTAACTTGCAGGTGACAAAGGTTAAGGGGTTTTTAAAAGAAAGCCTATCGATAGCGAGTATTAAATATGTTATTGTACCGGTTACGGTCACATTCTGTGCCTTTTTGTTCGGGTTAAAGGAGTATTATGAGGGGATTGCATTTAAGACGATATTAATTTTATCGGCGATGCCACCTGGTTTTACTTCGTTAGTACCTCCACAGCTCTTTAACTTAGACAAAGATTTAGCCAATTCAAGCTGGTTTATTAATACGATTTTATTAATCGTTGTATTACCTGTCTTATATCTCATTGTGATGATTTTGTAGAAACAGTCAGCAGATCATATTCATATTTTATCTAAAGAAAAAGACAGCAATTATATATAAATAGATAACGAATTTAGTTAACATGATTGAAGCAGACAGAGCTTTTATTTATTACGATTATAGTAGTAAATGAAAGGAAGTGTTACCAGTGGATAATGTTCGGATTGGGTTAATTGGAGTCGGTTCAATGGGTTCTGCTCATGCCATGTATTTACATCAAGGTGAAATAAAAGGTGCTGAACTACGGGCTGTTTTGGATGTGAATGAAGCACAACGAAAATGGGCGAGACAGTATTTAATAGGAGTAGAAGTCTTTGCTGATGAGGATGCTTTTTTTTCAAATGATGATATTGATGCGATTTTAATAGCTACTCCTCATTATGACCATCCTCGCTTAGCGAATAAAGCATTTAAGCACGATAAACACGTGCTTTGTGAGAAACCCGCGGGTGTGTATACGAAGCAAGTGAGGGAAATGAATGAACTAAGTCAATCAAAAGGTCTCGTATTTTCAATGATGTATAACCAACGAACGAATCCACTTTACATGAAGGTTCGAGATATGGTCCAGTCAGGTGAGCTAGGTGAAATTAAACGAATGAACTGGATTATAACAAATTGGTATCGTTCGCAAAGCTACTATGACTCGAGTAGCTGGAGGGCGACATGGAAAGGTGAGGGAGGAGGCGTTTTGATTAACCAATGTCCTCATCAGCTTGACTTGTGGCAATGGATGACAGATCTTGTGCCAACAAGGATCCGCGCGTTCTGTCAATTTGGAAAACATCGTGCAATTGAAGTGGAGGACGAGGTAACGGCTTATATCGAACACGAGAACGGAGCAACGGGTGTTTTTGTGACGACAACAGGGGAGGCTCCAGGCACTAATCGACTTGAGGTTGCAGGAGATCGTGGAAAAATAGTTGTTGAGGAATCACGATTATTGTTTTGGCGCTTGCGTATTGCTGAAAGTGAATTTAATCAGCAATATAAAGGGGGATTTGGTAGCCCTGAATGCTGGGAATGTACGGTTCCTGTTGAAGGGGTCGAGCTAGGTCACAAAGGAATTACGCAAAACTTTGTTGATGCGATAGTAACAGGGGAAAACTTAATTGCACCGGGAGTAGAAGGTATTAAAGGCTTAACAATTTCCAATGCGATGCAGCTGTCAACATGGATTGATGATTGGGTGACGTTACCACTTGATGAAGAACACTATTATCAACATTTACAAGATCGCATCAAGCAATCTACTGCTAAAAAGAAAGAGACAATGAACGTACTAGATGTGAAAGGATCTCATTAGAAAAGAGGGAGAGTAATGGACAGACAAGAAGGAATGAATTATGCACCAAAAGGGCAACGGTCTCCTGTCGTAGACGAGAATGAATTTATATTTGCGGCGGTTAGTCTAGATCACGGTCATATTTATGGGATGTGTAATGGACTAGTGGAAGCAGGAGCTACCTTGAAGTGGGTCTATGATCAAGATGAACAAAAGGTTGCAGATTTTTTGAAAGCGTTTCCTTCTGTTCGAGTTGCTTCATCAGAAGAAGAGGTGCTGAATGATTCTGACGTACAGCTCATAGCAGGAGCAGCGATACCGTCATTACGTTGTGCATTAGGTGTGCGAGTAATGGAGCATGGAAAGGATTACTTTACAGATAAGGCTCCTTTTACAACGTTAGAGCAATTAGCGCATGCTAGAGAGGTTGTTGAACGAACAGGTCGGAAGTATATGGTCTATTATAGTGAGCGGCTTCATGTTGAAAGTGCAGTGTATGCCGGACAGTTAATCCAGAATGGCGAAATTGGTAGAGTCATTCAAGTGACAGGCTTCGGTCCCCATCGTTTATCAGCCTTTAATCGACCGGGGTGGTTTTTTAAAAAGAAAGATTATGGTGGCATTCTCTGTGATATAGGTAGCCATCAAATTGAACAATTTTTATATTATGCTGACTGTAAAGATGCTAATGTGTTGCATAGTAAAGTAGCTAATTATCATGCAAAAGATTACCCTGAGCTAGAGGATTATGGCGATGCCACATTACTAGGAGATAATGGAGCAACCAACTACTTTAGAGTCGATTGGCATACACCTGATGGATTAGGGACTTGGGGGGATGGACGTACGTTTATTCTGGGCACAAAAGGATATATAGAATTACGCAAATATACAGATATTGCAAAAAGTAAAGAGACAGATCACCTCTTTTTAGTGAATGATCGAGGAGAAAGCTATTTGTCACTGAAAGGGAAGGTGGGTTTCCCCTTTTTTGGTGAATTGATCGAGGATTGTCTTAATCGTACGGAACATGCTATGACACAAGAACATGCCTTTAAAGCTGCGGAGCTATGTTTGGTCGCTCAACAAAAAGCGATAAAGGTTGAGTAGTGATATGAATGCGAAAGGAGACTACGATGGAATGAACAAACAAATTAGCATAGGCTATTGTCAAAATAATAAAGTAGATATTCCTTTCCATTCACATCCGCAATATGAAATTTTCTATTTTCACGGTGGACGATGCAATTATTTAATTGGTGATCGTATATACGTCCTTAAGCCTGGGGATGTCATTTTAATGAATGGTATGACTCTTCATCGTCCAAAGCTATTTGAGAGTGCGGACTATATCCGTACGACTATTCATTTTGATCGCCATTATATTGAACAGATTCTTAGTTCTATGAATATGCCGGGTTTACTTGAGCCATTTACCTCATTGCCATCTATTCGTTTTCATTTGAAGGAGAGCGAGAGAGCGGAGGTGGAGGAGCTGCTTCAGAAAATCAATCAATTTTCATGTCAATCTGATTCATTATCTCATTTTCAGGTTGATGTGCACGTATTAGAGTTACTAGCGTTACTGTACCCATTGTGTAAACAATATTTAAGGAAGACTCCTTTGATTAATAGTCAGAAGGAAAATCATGTACAGCGCGTCATTTCATTTATCGAAGAGCATTATATGGAGCACCTTGAATTAGAGCAAATTGAAGATGAGCTACATGTCAGTAAATATTATTTAGCGAATTTATTTAAAGATGTCACAGGCATTACGATTTTTAATTATGTGAAGCAGAGAAGGGTGAATCAAGCCAAAATCCAGTTAATGCTTGAGAAGAATATAAGTGTAACAGAGCTCGCCTATCAATTAGGCTTCAAATATCCATCTCATTTCAGCAAAGTATTTAAGCAATTGACAGGTGTAACACCTGAACAGTATAGAAGAAGCATGTTATAGGGCAGAAGGAGTGAGCAACGGTTATGTCAAAGTATTCTGTATTTTCGGTGATGACACCGGAATGGACACCTGAGAAATTGCTAGAAAAATTATACCAGTATGGCTATTCGGCAGTGGAATGGCGCTATAAAAGAATGGGGCCAGAGTTAAGAGTAGAAGCACCAAGTTTTTGGGGAAATAATCTTTGTACGATTACACCAGCAATGTCAGATCAATATTTAGCTGATTTACATGAAAAAGCAACGGAGCTCCAAGTGTCTACGTTAAGCATAAACGCTTATTTAACGTGTGGCGATCTTCAAGAAACAGAAAATGTATTAAAGGTTGCAAAGAAGTTAGGAGCTCAAATGATTCGTTTAGGTGTGCCTTCTTATGATGGGAGTCAGCATTATGATGATTTATTTAAAAAGGCTCGTCTGTATATTCATCAGGCAGAGCAGCTCTGTGAGCAATATGAAGTAAAAGGATTAATTGAAACTCATCATGCAACAATTGCTCCAAGTGCATCAATGGCATGGCGGTTAGTTGATGGATGTCATCCAGATTATATTGGGGTATTGTATGATCCTGGTAATTTAGTTCATGAAGGCTATGAGAATCATAGAATGGCTTTACAGCTTCTGGGACCGTACTTAGCGCATGTTCATGTGAAAAACGCGAAGTGGCAGCGAGAAGATGGGAATATGAAGTGGAACGTCCAGTGGGAGCGTGTGGATCATGGAGTCGTTTGTTGGGAACAGGTTTTGCTTGATTTAGAAGAGGTAGGTTATCGTGGTTATTTAGGTATTGAGGATTTTAGTCGAGCTTTTTCAGCGGAAAAATCGTTGGCGTTTCATGAGGCCTTTTTAAAAGAAGTTGTTCAAAAGAGCGGTTTTTCCCTTTTTGAATGACCTTGCCACAAGACGCTTATCGAACGGAGCCATTGCCACATTATTTCTTCTTTTGAACAGGCTTTAAAAGAAAAGAGAGTGTAGAATAGCAAGGTCATTGGAAAAATATATTTTTCAATGACCTTAATCATACACGATACGTTACACAGCTTACGCTATAGTATAATCACCATTTTTTCCACCGGTTTTAGATAGTAGCTTTGTTTCCTTAATAACAATCGCTTTATCAACTGCTTTACACATGTCGTAAAAGGTCAGTGCAGCAGCTGATACAGCAGTTAGAGCCTCCATTTCAACTCCTGTATTCCCTTTGCATGATACACAAGCGTCAATGATTAACTGATAACCGCTTTCGACTTTTTCATATTGAAAGGTGAAATCTACACCTTGAATGGCAATTGGATGACACATGGGGATTAGATCATGCGTTCTTTTAGCTGCCATAATTCCGGCAATTTGTGCGACTTGAACAGGGTCGCCTTTTTTTAATTGTTGTTGCTCTATCGCATCATATAATTCAGAACTAAATTGTACATAGCAACGAGCTATTGCCGATCGTTTCGTTTCATTTTTCGCTGAAATATCGACCATCTTTGGTCGCCCTTCTTCGTTCCAATGGGAAAACTCACTCATTCTTGTATCGACTCCATTCTGTTTGGGTGTTGATATTAATAAAATCTTGATGGGATTTATGAAATTCGACGCGCTGAACAGGGAATTGTTCAAATAAGAGCTTCATGCTTCTTTTTTGTTCTGATAGTAGCTTTTTTATAACAGGTAAGCAGCTTGCTGGATATAGACTATGTAAGGGCTGCTCAAAGTTATTAGCAACAGGTACAATGATGGCTGATTGATCACTTCGATAGGAAAGCAGGTTTTTAATAAAGGTAGATGTAACAAAGGGTGTATCAGCAGGTAACGTAAAATACCAATTTGCCGCTTCTTGTTTCAACATTGCCTGATAGAGTGCATGTAGCGGCCCTTCATATGGTGGGTTTTCAATTAAAACAGATGTACGAGAAAAGGATACGTTGAAATGAGCAGAGAGAGCTTCATTTGTCACGATCGTAATCGATTCAATACCAGCCTTTTGAAAAGCAGTGATCGCATGCTCGTAGAATGGCTTCTCTTTGTAGCACTCAAACATTTTAGGCTTGCCAAAGCGAGATGATTTCCCTCCAGCTAACAGAACTCCTTCTACGTCCATAATACCCCTTCTTTCTTTTTCAAGCGCGTCTCTTTATGCTAAAATAAAGTACAATTCATTTATTATCATAACATTTTGACATTATAAATCATACAAAACCGATAAACAAGAATGGAGTGAGGGGATTGGTTGAGAGGCGAACACCGATTCAAGTAAGGGAAGCTGTAAAAAGAGTAATGGAATTTTCGTTAGAAGCTACGTTTGAACGAGTGAAATTGGAACAGGCGATGGATCGTTTTTTAGCTGAGGATTTAATCGCTACACATGATGTGCCATCCTTCGATCGTTCTCCGTATGATGGCTTTGCGATTCGGTCAGAGGATACGAATCGAGCAACAGTCGAGACACCGGTTTCCTTTGATGTCGTTGGTCATATTGGTGCTGGCTTTGTATATGATGCAGAAGTGAAGACTCAGCAGGCGGTCAGAATCATGACAGGGGCTCCGATTCCGAAGGGGGCAGATGCTGTTATTATGCTAGAGCTTGTGAATGAACGACCAAATGAAACGATTGAAATTAAACGAAAAGTAAAGAAGCATGAGAACATTTCATTTCAAGGTGAGGATACGAAAAAGGGAACCGTACTAGTCGAAAAGGGAACACAAATCAATCCTGGAATCATCGCCTTATTAGCGACGTTTGGTTATAGTGAGGTCGCAGTTGCAAAGCGAGTGAGAATAGGTGTAATGGCAACCGGAAGTGAGCTGTTAGACGTTGATGAAGAGCTCGTACCAGGAAAGATCCGTAATAGTAATACACATATGGTGATGGCTCAGATTGAGCGAGCGGGTGGTGAAGCTGTTTATCTTGGGAAGCTAGATGATGATTTTGATTCCTGTTATGAAGCTGTTAATAACGCCTTACATGAAGTGGACGTGCTCATTACGACTGGCGGAGTTTCTGTTGGAGACTTTGACTTTATTCCAGAAATTTTAAAGAAGATTGAAGCGAATGTACTCTTTAATAAAATTGCCATGAGACCTGGTAGTGTGACGACAGTAGCGCTGTTACGAGAAGGAAAGGTGATTTACGGTTTATCTGGTAATCCATCTGCTTGCTATGTCGGTTTTGAGCTATTTGTTCGACCTATTTTAAGGAAAGCCTTCTATAGTAAGAAGCCTCATTTGCGAAGGGTGACAGCTACGTTAAATGTTGATTTTCCTAAGCCGAATCCATTTATGCGTTTCGTTCGATCGCAGCTAATATTTGACGAAGGAGCATTGTATGTTGAGCCATCAGGGCTCGATAAATCAGGAGTGGTCAGCTCTCTCTCAGGCGCCGATGCCCTTATGCTTCTACCTGGTGGAACGAGAGGGTATGAGCGTGGAATGAAAGTGGATGTTCTATTACTTGACGATCAAGTAGGAAGTGAGTGGCCGTGGGATCAGATTGTCGCGTCTTACAAGTAGTCGGCTTTTCAAATAGCGGAAAGACAACGTTAATGAGAAAAATCCTTGAGAGGTGTAAGGAAGAGCTTGCATGGAATGTAGCAACTATTAAGCACCATGGTCATCGAGGAGAGCGGCTATATGATAGTCGAGAAGCGAAGGATAGTGATCGGCACCTGAAAGCTGGGGCAATCATGACGGTTGTCGAAGGTGGGGGAGACTTAATTCTTCATAAGCAAAACCATGTTGAAAGCTTGGAACAGACGATTAAGCTACTACAGAGCTTAGAGGCAGATTTTATATTAGTGGAAGGGTATAAAAGAGAATGTTATCCGAAGGTCGTCATATTGAAAGGGAATGAAGATCAACATATGTTGAGTCAAATGGAAAATGTGCAAATAATCATTACATGGGGACGACCTTTTGAAGCAGATGTACCTGTGTTTACCATTGGTGAGGAAGAAGAGTATGTATCATTTATTGTGAAACGAATAAGGAGCTTATAATGAAATATTCAATGTTTGAAATTAGCCAAGAACCGTTATCGGTAGAGGAATTAGTAGCAAAGGTCACACGTCGAGAGTGTGGTGCGATTGCGACTTTTATCGGAACTGTTCGAGAATTTACACAAGGGAAGCAGACACTCCAGCTGGAGTATCAGGCGTATGAATCAATGGCCGTGAAAAAATTGCAGCATATTGGTCAAGAAGTGGAGGAAAAGTGGCCTGGAGCAACGGTCGCGATCTCTCATCGAATTGGCTTACTGCAAATTTCCGATATTGCGGTCATTATCGCTGTTTCAACCCCGCATCGTAAAGCAGCATATGAAGCGAATGCATATGCAATGGAAAGAATTAAGGAAATAGTTCCAATTTGGAAGAAGGAGTATTGGCAGGATGGTACGAAATGGGTTGGTGATCAGTCAGGTGAAACGTCCTATCCTTTAGGTGAACCGGATGGTGGAGGTGAGTCTCATGATTAAAGTATTATTGTTTGCACAACTACAAGAGGAGAGCGGTCAGGACGAAATTAGTTTAGAGCTAGCACCGGTCACCATTAAAGAATTAAAGGAACTGCTCATTCGTGATTACTCGATACGTACGTTTGATAACGTCATGGTTGCTGTAAATGAGGAGTTTGCTAATGAGGAAGACGTTGTGAAAAGTGGTGATACCGTTGCTTTTATCCCACCGGTTAGTGGGGGTTAGAAGAGCTGGTCATAATAGAATAAAAGTATTGAGAAAAATGCTTCATTAGGCTAAAGCCTATTGGAGCATTCTTTTTGTTTATTGGAGCTATTCACGATTACGTACGTTACTGATCGAGCATTGAAAAAGGTGTATGTATATACCTTCTTTTGTAGTAGTATCGTTCATTCATACTTTTTTAAATATTATATGTTGTTTCTATATGTAGCATGCAAAGGAACCTTTGTTATTCTTTAAGTAAGCGTTATCAACAAAGAGGTGAGATTTAGAAATGTCTATTCGCTGGTTTCGCACCTTACGTAATCAAATATTGGTTGTTTTTGTGATGGCAATGGCGATTGTCATGTCGTTTGTTGCAGTGATGACTTACAATATGGTCGCATCGATGTTAACGAATAATGCAGAAAAGCAAATTCAACAAACAGTTACACAAGCGAGTGGTCGTGTAGATGCTCTCTATCATCAGCTTGATATGCTTACAAATCAAGTTGCAACAAATGCTTACGTTCAAGACCTCTTGTTAGAAGAAGTACATGGACAAACAACTCTGTTTCATCAACGTCAGTCACTCATGCAAGTCGTCGATTCATTCCAAGCATATTCGAACGGGATTGATGCTTTTGAATTATATTTGTCTAATGAACGTCGGTTGTTTCCATTGAATGAAGCTTCTCTTTCAGAACGAATTGACGATAGGTGGATACGAAAAGCAGAAGAGGAAAAAGGACGACTCATTTGGATCGGAAAGGATCGAGATAAGCCTGGTTATTTCCTTGCATTGAGACAAGTGAATTTAATGAATAGGTGGTTTTCGAAAGGAGGATATTTATTAGTTCGTATAAAGCCTACTTATTTTGAAGTGCACGATTCCATGATGGAAAGTGAATGGATGATTGTGGTCGATGAACAATATGAGCCGGTTGCTTCGAACTATCCGGGTCATGAACAAAAGCTTCTTAGTCAAGATGAATCAACGTTTACTGTGCATCAACAAGACTACATAAAAGTTCACCATGAATCAGTTGAAACGGGCTGGCGCACGTATATGTTTACTCCAGTTCAAATGATTACACGTGAAGTATCAGCATTACGACTAGCTCTCATTCTTTCAGCAGGGTTGGGTTTTTTTGTATTTATGTTATTTTCTTATTTGCTAGCAACGTATGTAACGAAACCTCTTATTCGATTAACAAATACGATGCGACAAGGAAAGGATGGTGAATTAAAAACGATTCCTGTTCGTTCAACTACGGTGGAAATGAATGAGTTAAATCAATCGTATAATCAAATGGTTGAGACGATTAATCATTTAATCGAAGCGGTATATGCAAAGGAGATTGTCCGCCACCAATCTGAACTGAAAGCGTTACAGGCACAAATCCATCCCCATTTTCTTTTTAATACACTTGAAGCATTGTATTGGGCATTAGAAGAAAAAGACGAGGAGGAATTAGCTGAGTATGTCATTACATTATCAGAATTGTTCCGTTATACGATCAGTGATCAAAAAAAGGATGACTGGGTCTCATTAAGGGAGGAGCTCGATCATGTTGAAGGGTATTTGTATGTGATGCAGGTCCGTTTTGGAGATCGAATCTCTTGGCATATTGATGATCATAATGAGTTTAATCACTGTATGATACCGAAGCTAACGATTCAACCATTAGTTGAAAATGCAATCTTACATGGTATTGGTAATCGAAGTGAAGGTGGGGTGGTTCAAGTGCGAATAGAGCCATCGGATATAGGCAATCGCTTAAGCATCTTCATTATCGATAATGGTATTGGGATGGATCAGAAAACCATTAACGGTGTGTTTCAGCAAGCGTATAGCAGTCAAAAAGGGATGGGGATGACAAATGTGAACAAACGCCTCCAACTATATTATAAAGACATTCATCATCGAGGCTTAGCTGTTAAAAGTGAGCGTGGGGAAGGAACGTGTGTTTATTTTGACATTCCTATGGGAGAGGGTGTTCATGATGAATAGAACGATTTTAGTCGTAGATGATGAGCCAAGAACAAGGGAAGGTATTAGTAAAACGTTGGAGCAATGGGCTCAATATTCGATTGAAGTCATAAGCGCTAGCACGGGTCGAGATGCTATTAAAATAGTAAGTGAGAGGCAAATCGATATATTAATTACTGACATTAGGATGCCAGAGATGACAGGCTTAGAAGTTATTCAGCTTATAGCGGATATGGAAGCAAAACCGATCGTATTAATTATGTCAGCTTATTCAGATTTCTATTATGCTCAAGAAGCCATACGACACGGGGTCATTCATTATTTACTAAAGCCAATTAGAAAAAAAGAGTTAATTGAAGCAGTTGAGCATGCAATTTCTAAGAAAGAAGATCAAGAACAAGGGCAGCGATTAACGAAAGTCATTGATGTACAATTGTTAGAACAAGCGGACTTAAATAACGATCGATATGAGCCGGCGATTGAAAAGGCATTAAGATATATCGACGATCACCTTAAAGAGAAGGTTAGCTTACAAGATGTTGCGAACGCTGTCCATTTAAACGGAAGTTATTTTAGTACATTATTTAAAGAGGAAGTAGGAATAAATTTTAGTGAATATGTGACAAGAAAAAGAATTCAAAGTGCCAAGCATTTGCTGCTACAGTCCGATATGCCAATTTCACTCATTGCAGAGGAGGTCGGTTATCAAACACAAAAGTATTTCAACAAGATTTTCAAGGAGTACGAAGGTGTTACTCCTGGATATTATCGAAAAACATATAAGTGAATGTCCAAAAGGAAGAATCTTTTTTGGACAGCCTTAAGCAGCCTTTTAAAGTAGATTCTAAAAAAAGTGGAAAATGATACAAACATCGTACCCTTATCCCAATGCTCGTTCCTTGTTACACTCAAGAGGATTAAAAATAGTAAGGGGGATATTCATTTGAAAAAGAAAGCGTATTCACTATGTATCGTATGGTCTGTGTTTCTTTTGTTCGTATTAGCGGCTTGTGGAGGCACAGATTCAGATGGAACGTCAGGTGAACAGCAAGGAGCGTCAAATGATGCTAATGATGCGGGTTCAGAAGAGCAAGCAGATGTAACCATTGATTTCATGCATCTTTGGCCTGCCGGTACTTCAGCTGGTCAGAATCGAATTGTCAATGAGATTATTGACCAATATATTGAAGAGAATCCGCATGTAACGATTGAGCAGGAAGTACTTGAAAACGAGCAATACAAAAATAAATTACAAGTTGTATCGTCTTCTAATCAGCTTCCTGATGTAGGGATGACTTGGCCAGCGGGTTTTATGGAGCCTTATGTAAAAGGGGAATTATTTGCTCCGTTAGATGATGTGCTTGATGGTGGACTTCAGGAGTCATTTGTTGCGGGAACACTAGAGGCTTATGAAATGGATGATACGTTTTATGCGTTACCACTTGAGTTGAATATAGCTCCAGTGTATTATAACCAAGCTATTTTTGCTGAATATGATTTAGATGTACCTGAAACATATGATGATTTTCTCCATATTGTTGATACGTTAGTTGAGAATGGAGTTGCTCCTATCGCACTTGGGAATAGAGACCGTTGGACGGGATCGCTTTGGTATATGTATTTAGCTGATCGTTACGGTGGTCCTGATGCGCTGAATTCAGCGATTGATCGTAGTGGAACATTTGAAACTCAGGAATTAATTGATGCTGCTGAAAGTATAGTTGATCTAGTCGAAAGAGATGCTTTTAATCGAGGCTTTAATGGGTTAAATAATGATGAAGCAAAGGCTGAATTTCTAAATGAAACAGCGGCTATGTACTTGATGGGCTCATGGGAATTACCGAACTTCACGACAAATGATGAAATTCCCCAAGAGTTTAGAGATCAGGTCGGATTCTTTAAATTCCCTACTATTGATGGAGGAGCAGGTGACATAGACAGCTGGGTAGGTGGACCTGGTGTCGGCTTCTTTGTTGCAGAGAATTCAGATGTGAAAGAAGAAGCAAAGGATTTCATTCGCTTCTTCGTTGAGAAGTGGGGTGAACAAGCAGTGACAGGAGCGGGTGTAATTCCTGCCACTCAGGTTGATACTGATGCTATTGACTTACCAGATCTTTATATTGATGTCTTAAGTGAATTGAATCAAGCTACGAATATTACGTTATTTGCAGATGTACAAATGAGCGCTGGTGTAGCTGAGACTCACTTAAATATGATTCAATCTCTCTTTGGTCAAGAAGTATCACCAGAAGATTTTGCAAAAACACATGAAGAGGCACTAGCAGATGAAGAATAATGAGTGAATGAAGAAGGAGAGGTCTCCATTTCAAAATGTGAGACACCTCCTTTCTTAAAAGAAAACAGCTTTTAAGAAAAGACCGCTACTGCGGTTTTTTTTACAGAATCAGATTTTATAAGGTCAATCAAAGTGGGATGAAACGGAACTTCAATCCGTTATTTGGGAGATACACGCTATTTATACGTACTAAGTGGAACGTCATTCCGCTAAAACGTAAAAAGAAGAGCAAAGCGAAGCACAAATGGTCAAATAGCGGAACGAGGATCCGGAAGGGCAATCCCAAAAGACATGATGACGGAAATAACGGAATGAGGTTCATTAAGTAGAGTATATGTGAATGCATAGAAGCGCTTCAGCTTTGTTCGTTACACGCTGATTTGAAAAGGAAACCAAATTCAGATCAACTAAGACGATAGTAACGACTAAACAGATGCAATTAATAATTATGGAAAGGAGATGGGTGAAAATGAACAGAGTTATGTCAGATAAAAAAGTGATTGCTTTATACGTTCTCCCCGCATTCATTCTTTTGCTAGTCGTTGTATATATTCCTATCATTATGACAGGCTATTATGGATTAATGGATTGGGATGGTATAGGACAAATGACGTTTATTGGCTTGGAAAATTATATACAGCTTATGAGCGATAATCAGTTTTGGCAAAGCGCTTGGCATTCTTTTTTACTTGCTTTGTTTTCTGTCTTGAGCTTGGGACTGTATTTACTTGTTTCAGTTGTTCTATCCGGGAAGGTTAAAGGCGCTCAATTATTTCGTAAAATTTATTTAATTCCAATGCTATTGTCATCGGTCGCTATTGCTCAGCTATGGATGCGAGTGTACCATCCTTCAAATGGAATTATGAATCGATTTTTGATGTCCATCGGTGTGGAGCAGCCACCGCTTTGGTTATCAGATACGAGTATTGTGTTATATGCCATCTTTATTCCGATTTTATGGCAGTACGCAGGGTTTTACATATTGATTTATTACGCCGCATTAAAAAATATACCCGATTCTCTAGTTGAGGCGGCGCGAATTGATGGAGCATCTCCATGGCAAATTGCTTACAAAATTAAAGTGCCGCTCATAGCGGGAGTGATAAAAGTCACGGTTGTGCTAGCGGTTGTAGGTTCTTTAAAATACTTTGATTTAATTTATGTGATGACGGACGGTGGACCTAATGGAGCAAGTGAAGTGATGGCTTCTTATATGTATAAGCTAGCCTTTCGAACAAATGATTTTGGATACGGAAGTGCAGCTGGCTTTCTATTACTTCTTATTTGTCTAATTGTTACATGGCTCATTAGAAAGCTAACTGAATCAAAGGATTCAATTCAATATTAATGAAAGGAGGATGGTAACGATGAATGCATCCACACAATTGAAAGCTACTCGTTCTTCTGTTAAAAAGGAAACGAAATCGATGCTTTCAAAACTAAGCTTGATCGTATTGTATGTGATCTTAATTACTGTAGCAATCCTACAAATTCTTCCGTTAATATGGTTACTCTTATTTTCTCTTAAAGATAATCAGGAGATCTTCCAGCTTGCCCCATTTGCGATTCCTTCTGACCCGAAGTGGGAAAACTATGTGAAAGTATGGACAGAGGGCAATATAAGTCTTTATTTTTTTAATAGTGTTTGGATTACAGTGATGGCGGTTGTTTTAACAGTTTTACTAGCAAGCTTTGTAACATATGCGATTACGCGTATGAGGTGGAAGCTTAGTAAACTCGTATTAGGCTTATTTATGGTTGGTTTAATGATTCCTGTGCATTCAACGCTTATTCCGTTATTTAGCTTCTATACAGATATAGGATTGATGAATCATCCTATGTCGATTGTTGTAACGTATACAGCCTTTAATTTACCTCTAACGATTATGATTCTACTAGGTTTCTATCAAACACTTCCACGTGAAGTGGAGGAGGCGGCTGTGATGGATGGGTGCTCTGTGCATCGGATCTTCTTCCAAATTATATTACCAATGACAACACCGGTGCTTGCAACGACAGCGATTATTAATATGATCTACAATTGGAATGAATTTGTTTTTGTCAACACGTTTATTAGCTCTGATCGTTATAAGACGCTGACAGTAGGTATTCAAAACTTTATAGGGCAATATACAACTGATTGGGGAGCCATTGGTGCAACCTTAATGATTAGTATTATTCCTATTTTACTCGCTTTTTTCTTTTTAAGTAATCGTATTGTTGAAGGGATTACATCGGGTTCTGTAAAAGGGTGAGTTAGAGCCAAAGCAAAGCGTTCTTCTTTAGCTCTCTTTAGAGCTCCGAAGTACGATAGTGGTAGTGGGAAGAGACAGATCAGGGATACATGCGGTTCCTCGTTCTGCTATTTGGGCTTTTTTGACACATTTTTCATCGTTACGGATTCTCATTCCACTATTTCTGCTTTTTTAACTCATTTTGCACTTGTTTGCTTGATCAGAGGAATGAGGATTCCCTGTGCGTTTTTTTAGTTGCTTCGAGGGTCTTTTGCTCAATGCTTTCTTTTCATGTCTTCTAAAGAACACTTTCTATACATTGGCTCAATCGTCCTCTTTATGCTAGGATTTAATAGTAGCTTAGCTCATTGATATAAGGGGATGTTGAGATGAAGGATAAACAGTTTGATACGAGGGCGGTTCATTTTCAATCTAAGGAGCCGGCACGAAATACGAGTAAAGCAAAGCCGATCTATCAAACATCAGCTTTTGTATTTAAAGATTTAGATGATATGGAAAGTTTCTATGAAGGAGAAAAGGAGTATTTGTATTCTCGTTACAGTAATCCAAATACAGATGATTTAGGACAGGGAATCGCTTTATTAGAGAATGCAGAGGATGGAGTAGCGACTTCTTCAGGGATGGCCGCTATCCTAGCGGGAGTGCTAGCAGTAGCAAAGCATGGTGATCACATTCTAGCTTCGGAGGATTTGTATGGTGGAACGTATCAGCTGTTTGCAGATGAAGTGGCATCTCTTGGTATAGAGGTAGAATTTGTTTCTTTTGAGGAACTAGCTAACGTGAAGGGAGCCATTAAATCGAATACGGTTCTTCTTTACACCGAGTCAGTAACTAATCCTTTGTTGCGCGTTGAGGACGTAGAAGGGGTTATTCAATTAGGTAAAGATTCTGATGTTAAGGTGATGATTGACAATACATTTGCAACACCGTATTTGTTACAGCCCTATGTGTTAGGAGCGGATTTGGTTATTCATAGTGCTACGAAATATATTGGGGGTCATAGTGATGTGACCGCAGGCGTATTAGTAGGACATGAAAGCTTACTTGCTAAAGCTCGTTCGAAAATAGTTACAATGGGTTGCAATTTAAGCCCATTTGAAGCATGGTTAGCTTGTCGGGGGTTAAAAACGTTAAGTATTCGTATGGATAAGCAGAGTAGAAATGCCCAAGCGTTAGCACATGCATTGGAAGAAGATCCTAATGTTCAACGAGTCTATTATCCAGACTTTGTTTCAGAAAAAGGAAACGGTGCAATGGTAAGTGTTGATTTAGCCGATCATGTCGATGTAGAAGTCTTTTTTAAATCATTAGATTGGATTAAGATTGCTCCTACTCTTGCAGGTGTGGAAACAACGGTTTCGTATCCGTTAAGAACGTCACATCGGACGATTCCTAAAGAGCTGCAACAGGAGCTAGGGATTGGCAAACAGCTTGTGCGTATTTCAGTTGGAATTGAAGATGAGAAGGATATCGTTGAGACGTTTAAGAAGGCAATAAGATTAGGCTAGAGAGGTTGTATATAATAACTTTTAGGCAAAAAAAGAATGTATAAAATAGAATAAATGGGTCCATCCTTATAAGGAAATCGTCATTTGCAGGATAGTTACATATAGTCTAAGCCTGCGCGAACCAACGGCAAGCTCCCCCACTTGTCGAAGGTTCTTCTTTTTTTGAATCTAATTTTAAAAAACAGTTGCTATTGGATTTTATTCATGATACAATTGATCTTGCCTGTTAATAAAGAAGTCTGGTGGCGATAGCGAAGAGGTCACACCCGTTCCCATGCCGAACACGGTCGTTAAGCTCTTCTGCGCCGATGGTAGTTGGGGGCTTCCCCCTGTGAGAGTAGGACGTTGCCAGTCTTCTTATTTTAACTCGACGCATGATAGCGTCAAAGCATTTCCATATACTATGAAAACGTCGCGGGGTGGAGCAGTCTGGTAGCTCGTCGGGCTCATAACCCGAAGGTCGATGGTTCAAATCCATCCCCCGCAATACCGAAAAAAAGCCGAAACGTATATGTTTCGGCTTTTTTTTAAGAATTTGAATGTTCATTAAGAAGGATGTAGGCGAACTCGAGGGTGGCGTCTAAGAAAAGCTGCAATTCCGTTTTTCTAATACCTGAATGAGGAGTGGTATCATGAAGGATGAGTTTGAATTTATTAAATCAATTACTCCACGACAGACTGACCAGCCCTCCCTTGTTAAAGGCATAGGGGACGATGCAGCTGTTTATCGTGGTTCAGAACAATATGATGAGGTAGTTTGCGTTGATACGATGGTAGAAGGCATACATTTCCGCCGAGATACATTGACTCCGTTTCAAATAGGAAAGAAAGCCTTAGCCATTAATGTGAGTGATGTAGCAGCGATGGGAGCACAGCCTATTTATTATATCGTTTCAGTTGCAGCGTCTTCAGACTGGAAGCAAGAGGAGCTAGAAGACGTGTATAAAGGAATGCTTGAGTTAGCTCAAGTATACAAAATGGATTTAATTGGTGGAGATACGGTATCAACACCTGATACACTTGTCTTAACAGTTACGGTTATTGGGCGAGTTGAACGTAACCGCGCGGTCTATCGACATATGGCTAAGCCGGGAGATGTTGTGTTCATCACTGGTCATGCCGGTCGGTCAGCAGCCGGTTTAGATTTGTTGTTTGAAAAAGGTGTAAATGGATCATTCTCTTTAGCAGAGCAAAAGCTCGTAAGGGCGCATCAAGAACCTCAGCCTCACGTAAAGGCTGGTCGGATACTATGTCATGCAGGCTTGCGAGTATCATTAAATGATGTAAGTGACGGAGTAGCAAGCGAGGTAAATGAATTAGCTGAAGCGAGCAATGTAAAAATACATATTGACAAGTCTTGTATTCCGATTGATGAAGCGATGTCTAGCTATTCACGAGAACAGCAATTAGAGTATATGTTTTTCGGAGGGGAAGATTTTGTTCTAATTGGAACTACTAAGGAAGAGGACTTCAACAAGGTTGAGGAGTTATTTAAAGAGGAAGGGCTATTCATAACGAAAATCGGACATGTTCTAACAGGGAAAGGTGTCTATTTGAAAGAAGAAAATCAATTAACGAAGCTTGAAAAAAAAGGTTACAACCATTTTCAAAAGCGTGGGTGAAGTTTAATGGAGACATGGTCAATACGAACGATGGCACCAGAAGAAACGATGGTATTTGCAAAAAAGCTTGGGGATCTTGTCCAACAAGGTGATGTTATTACACTTGAAGGGGATTTAGGAGCTGGTAAAACGAGCTTTACAAAAGGCCTGGCTAGAGGCTTAGGAGTTAAAAGAGTGGTCAATAGCCCAACTTTTACGATCATGAAGCAATATAGAGGACGAGTCCCGCTGTATCATATGGATGCATATCGTCTTGAAAATGAATATGAAGATCTTGGGTTTGAGGAATATTTTTATGGAGATGGTGTGACCGTTATTGAGTGGCCTTCGATGATTATTGCACAATTACCACAAGATCGATTAAAGATCACGATTGAATATAAAGATGAAAATGAACGACTTATTACGATCGAAGCAACAGGCTCACGATCGAGTGAGCTAAGTAAGGAGTTAGCGGTATGACAAAGATTTTAGCGATTGATACATCCTCTTATGTGATGGGCGTGGCTGTGACAGAAGATCAATCGATTCGTGGAGAATTGATTACGAATATAAAGAAAAATCACTCATTGCGACTTATGCCGGCTATATCTAAATTGATGAAAGACGTAGACATGCAACCTAGTGAGCTTGAGCGAATTGTTGTGGCCAATGGACCTGGATCGTATACAGGTGTACGAATTGGTGTGACAACAGCGAAAACACTTGCGTGGTCATTGAAAATACCGATTGTCGGGGTTTCTAGTATTGCTTTAATGGCACAAGCGGGACGCTATTTCAATGGAGATATTGTTCCATTAGTTGATGCAAGAAGAGGACAAGTATATACGGGCTTATATTCGTTTGAAAAAGAAGTGATTACGACAGTTAAAGAGGATCGACTAGTGATGCTAGATAGGTGGCTAGAAGAATTGGCACAGCGAGAAAAGCCCACCTTGATTGTCGGTCAAGATGCAAAGCTTCATCGAGAAATGATCTGTGCAGCGTTAAGGGATCATGCGTTATTCTCTCCTGCCACGTTAGCGGTTCCGAGGCCTTCCGAATTAGCGTTCATTGGTAGGGATCTAGAAGTGAGTCAAAATGTACATCAATTCGTTCCTAACTATATTCAGCTAGCTGAAGCAGAGGCAAAATGGTTACAAGCTCAGTCAGAAAAGAGCGATTCAAAATGATTGAACAAGAAGAAAAGGAAGAAAAATATACATTTCGATTTATGACCATTGAGGATATTGATGAGGTTGTGCGTGTAGAACGTAATGCGTTTGCTGCGCCTTGGGATCCAAGTGTGTTTATGCAAGAGCTTACGTCGAATCAATTTGCTCATTATATTGTATATGAAGAGAATGGACATATTTTTGGTTATTGTGGAATGTGGGTGGTTATGGAGGAAGCACAAATTACGAATGTCGGTATTCATTCGAGTCACCGTGGACAAGGGCATGGAGAAAGATTAATGCGCTATGTGCTCGCCTTTTTACGCCATCTCGGTGTCGTCAAGATTTCCTTGGAAGTAAGAGTGTCCAATGAAGTTGCTCAACATCTATATAAGAAGGTTGGCTTCCGAAAAGGCGGCATTCGAAAAAAATATTATGCGGATAATCAGGAAGACGCATTAGTCATGTGGGTGGAATTAGATGATGAATGATGAGTTAATATTAGCGATAGAAACAAGCTGTGATGAAACTTCTGCTGCTGTCGTACGAAATGGACGTCATGTGCTAAGTAATATCGTGTCTTCTCAGGTGGAAAGCCATAAGAGGTTTGGCGGAGTCGTTCCTGAGATAGCGTCAAGGCATCATGTCGAACAAATAACGATCATTGTAGAAGAGGCTTTGAATGAGGCTGATGTATCATTTGCTGACTTAGATGCAGTAGCAGTAACGGAAGGTCCAGGTTTAGTAGGGGCATTACTAATTGGTGTGCATGCAGCGAAAGCAATAGCCTTTGCTTACGATCTGCCTTTAATTGGTGTCCATCATATTGCTGGACATATTTATGCGAATCAATTAATCATGGAGTCTTTTCATTTTCCTGCAATCGCACTTGTCGTTTCAGGTGGACATACTGAGCTTGTTTTTTTAAAGGAGCACGGAGCGTTTGAGGTTATTGGAGAAACACGGGATGACGCTGTAGGTGAAGCATATGATAAAGTAGCTCGTACCATTGGATTACCTTACCCTGGTGGACCGCATATCGACCGGTTAGCAGCGGAAGGTGAGCCAACCATTTCCTTACCACGTGCGTGGTTAGAGCCTGATTCTTATGATTTTAGTTTTAGCGGTTTAAAATCAGCGGTCATTAATACGGTTCACAATTATAAGCAACGTAATGAACAGCTTCCAATTAACGATTTAGCAGCAAGCTTTCAGGCTAGTGTGATTGACGTATTAGTTCAGAAGACAAAGAGAGCGGCGAGTGAGTATGGAGTGAAGCAAATCGTATTAGCAGGTGGAGTTGCTGCTAATAAAGGCTTAAGAACAGCGTTGAAAGATTCGTTTGCTGAATGGAATGTAGAAGTTAGCATTCCTCCATTACATCTATGTACAGATAATGCAGCGATGATTGGGGCCGCTGCAAGCTTAAAGCTACGAACAAAGCAATTTTCAGGATATGATTTGAATGGAAACCCAGCTATTGATTTAGAGCAATGGTAACGATAGATCGTCGTATAAGAAAACACTTATTGGAGAATATACTCCTAATAAGTGTTTTTTTGTATTTATAAGGGATAACTTACCCACATGGATTGTGGATAGTGTGGAAAAGGGTGAAAAAGCTTCATTTAATCACTTTTTGATTGTGGCTAACCCTTTGTGGGTAAAAATGTGGATAATGTGTATAAGTTATTTCAATCAAGCTTTTATACGGTTTTTCCTGTGTATAAACCTGTGTGTAGTGTGGATATATCGAGTGTATAAGTAGAGGTTGGTGAATATGTGGAAAAAAGTGATCATTTTATTTTTATTAACGTTTTTAAGTGTCCAGCCACTAACAGGTTATTCACATTCTACTGATGATTCTCTTGACGTTGTCGTCATTGTTGTGCCAGCACTCTCTTTTTTGGAAACACCATTGTTGTTTCAAAGTGAGAATTCTATTTGGAAAGATGCTGCATTTGCAGCAATGAATGTTCGACCAGATGGCCCGTACTCGTATTTAAATAATATGGTGACAATTGGGTCAGGGGGAAAAGCTGTAGGGGTTCAAGAGTGGAATAGTTACGAAGATCGTGAATACATAAACGGAATTAGAAGTCGTGATTGGATGGAACAGCTAACAGGGAAGGTATGCTCTGATTGTATCATTCAGCCATTATTTCATCGTCTTGTAGACAAAAATAAACAAACAACTTATAAAGCCGTACCTGGACGGTTTGGACAGTTGTTAATTAACAATCAAATCGGTCATCGAGTTTATGGTCATAGTGATACAAATGATGAAAAGATTCGTTATGCGTCATTGCTAACGATGAATGAAGAGGGATATACAGAAGGGGACATATTACTTGCGATTAAGGATGATCAGCAATTCCCTTATAGTATGAAGATGGATAGAAAGTTCCTTATCGATAGGTTATCCACAACAAATGCACAGCGTACATTTTCTGTGATTGAATGGGGAGATTTTCATCGGCTTTTTTCTTTGAAGCCTTTTATGGAGAAAGAGCATTTCAACAATCAGTTGTCTATTTTGCTACACGAATTAACTCTGTTTGTTGAACAAATAACAGCGGAGAGTGATGTTTGGCTGATTGCTCCAATGATGCACCAAGAAGCATATGAATTGAGATATCAGTTAGCACCAGTGTTTTACTGGTCATCTGATCATGCTGGAGGTACATTAACGTCACAGACAACGAGACGTCATGGCCTCGTATCAAGTATCGATTTCATTCCAACTTGGCTGAAATCATTTGAGGTGGACGTTGATTCTTATTGGACAGGTCAACCTATGCAAGTGGTCGATCCATCTGTCCATGCTAAAACGATTCATGATCGTGTCGATGATATGGTGCTCATCTATAAAATGAGAGCATCGGTCGTCTCGTTCTACGTCACAGTTTTAGTTATTTCGTTACTCATAGCTGCCCTTTTTGGTTGGTTTAATCCCCATCAGCGACCTGTTTGGAGAAAATGGAACCGAATTTGTTTGCTGGCAGCTTTAATGTCACCATTTTGGTTTTTATCGCTTGCACCATTAGTTGGTTCGATCGGAATCATTGGTTTTGTTTTTGGATTAATTATAGCAACGTTTCTATCTGGCTTTTTCTTCGAACGGTTTGACCGTTACCCAATCGCAATCATCGGTGGTTTAACAGCAGTCGTCATTACGCTTGATCTTTTTGCAGGCTCATGGTTCATGCAGCGATCATTTTTAGGATATGATCCGATCATTGGTGCTAGATATTATGGAATTGGCAATGAATTTGTAGGTGTTTATATGATTGCGATTCTAATGATGATTAGCCCCTTTATGTATAAGAAGGGACTCCTTTCAACCGTTAGTCTTGGGCTACTGTCGTTATTTGTATTTATCGTATTAGGTAAAAGTTCACTTGGAACGAATGCTGGAGCTGCTCTAGCTTCGGCAGTAGTATTTGGGTTTCTATTTGTTAAATGGCTTCATCTTCGTATGAGGAAAAAATTACTCATTCTTATTATGTTGTTTGCTGTTTTGTTGATGCTCGGTTTGTTTAGTTTACAGTTCGGCGAACAGACCCACATAGGTATGGCCTATGAACGTCTTATCGCTGGTGATGTGACCTATATTACTGATACGGTCATACGGAAGTTAAAAATGAACGTTAAGTTAATTCGACATTCTAATTGGACACAGCTATTTGTAACGAGCTATGCTCTTGTGGCGATTATTTTATGGAAAGAGAGAATACAGCTACGAGACAAAAGGAAGCAGCTCTTTCTGCAATCGGGTGTGGTAGCATCCTTTGCATTGTGTGTCTTTAATGATTCAGGTGTAGTAGCAGCAGCTATTTCGATGTTCTCTGTTGTTTCAACTCATTATTATTGGTTGGCTAAATGTAAAGAGCGAAAGGAGGTAGGTACATTTCAATCGGCTAAATCGACTTTTCCTATTGAGGATAAAACTTGAGAGGTGGGGGTTAAGAGTCTTGATGGAAATGGTTCACACGTTGCATGCCTGATACGGGTTGGTTCGGCGTATCAGGTATGCAACAGCTACAAATTTACGAATCTTGAAGCTGCTCCCATTCGTCCATGAGTTTCTCTAGCTCTTCATTTCCTTGATCGATTTGTTCTTGAATGTGTTGAGCCTTCTCATGATCGGTATACACATCTGGATCACACAATGCCTCTTCATGATCTGCTAATGATTGTTCAATTGCTTCAATTTGCTCTTCAATATCAGCAATGCGACGATTTCGTTGGCGTTCTAGCTTCTTCTTTTCTTTGTCAATTTCATAGGATTGTTTATCATTTTGAACGTTTGTCGGTACATCTGTGACTTGATCTTGCTGTTTCAAGAGCTCTCGTTGTTTCGTTTCTTCCTTCTTCTCAACATAATAATCATAATCACCGAGGTAATCAGTTATTTGACCTTGGTCTAGCTCGACCATCCGAGTAGCAAGTCGATTAAGAAAGTAGCGATCATGTGAAACGAATAAAAGCGTTCCTGGATAATCGATAAGGGCATTTTCAAGCACTTCCTTAGCGTCGAGGTCGAGATGGTTCGTTGGCTCATCCAGAATGAGGAAGTTTGCCTTTTGCATCATGAGCTTTGCTAATGCTAATCTAGCTTTTTCTCCACCACTCAACGTTGAGACCGGCTTCAGAACATCATCGCCACTAAATAAGAAGTTACCTAAAACAGTCCGTATTTCCTTCTCAGGAAGAAGGTGATGCTCGTCCCATAGTTCATGCAGAACAAGCTTATTGGACTTTAAATTGGCTTGCTCTTGGTCGTAATAGCCCGCTCGAACATTGCTTCCAAGATGTATCGTTCCTTGCTCTGTTGGCAGCTTGTTCATAATCGCCTTTAATAATGTCGACTTTCCAGCGCCGTTCGGTCCAATTAACGCGACGCTCTCTCCACGGTTGATGGCAAGGTTCAATTGACTGAAAATCGTGCTTTCATCGTATGAAATATGCAATTGGTTAACTCGAAGTACTTCATTCCCACTTTGACGTTCGATATTAAAGGAAAAAGAAGCTGACTTCTCTGAACCAGCTGGCCGATCAAGCTTGTCCATACGCTGTAGCTGTTTTCTTCTGCTTTGCGCTCTCTTTGTTGTTGAGGCACGAGCGATATTACGTTGAATAAATTCCTCTAGCTTGGAAATCTCACCTTGCTGCTTTTCGAATTGCTTCAGCTCTAGCTCGTATTGTTTAGCTTTTTCATCTAAATAGTCACTATAGTTTCCGGTGTATTTCTTTGTTAATGTCCTTGAAATTTCAACGACCTGAGTAACGATTCGGTCTAGGAAATACCGATCGTGGGAAACGATTAGAATAGCCCCTTTGTAGCCTGCTAAATAATGTTCTAACCATGTGAGTGTTTCAATATCTAGATGGTTCGTTGGCTCATCTAAAATGAGGAGATCAGGCTTCGTTAATAGTAGTTTTGCTAGAGCTAATCTTGTTTTTTGTCCACCGGATAAATTCGAAATTTTTGTTGCGTAATCGAAGTCGGCAAAGTTCATGCCTGCTAGTACACTGCGAATATCAGCTTCGTATTGAAAGCCACCTTGGTCTTTAAATTGAAGCTGTTTTTCATCGTAATCTTTAAGGAGTTTCTCGTATTTTGTGTTATTGGCTAGTATGGATGGATTGGCCATTTGTTCTTCCATTGACCTTATATGGCGCTCCATTTCTTGTAATGGTTTAAAAACCGCAAGCATTTCATCCCAAATAGACAGGTTTGATTCTAAGCCAGTATCCTGAGCCAAATAACCAATATCAATTCCTTTTGGCATCATTAAATCGCCACTGTCATAAGAAAGCTGTCCGGCTATAATTTTTAGTAACGTTGATTTACCCGCACCATTACGTCCGACAAGCCCAACACGGTCACCAGTTTGAATTTCTAGCTTTATAGATGATAAAATCGGTTCAACGCCGAATGATTTTGAAAGGTTGTTACATTGTAAAATGATCATTTGAATATTCCTTCTCTCATCTCATCATAGTTACTTGTTCTCGCACTTTTAGTGTAACGTAGAATGCATCTTTCAACAACTTGTTGAACAACGAAGTAAACGAATGACAAGTAATTGTGAATTAGTGTACAATAGCTAAGAAATGATTAGTTAAATTTAGAGAAGGGGGAGGCATTGAATGAATACGGATCATACAAAAATTCCACAAGCAACAGCTAAACGTCTCCCACTTTATTACCGCTTTCTTGAGAATTTACAAGCTTCGGGGAAGCAGCGAGTGTCGTCTACGGAATTAAGTGAAGCTGTGAAAGTAGACTCTGCAACCATTCGTCGGGACTTTTCTTATTTCGGTGCTCTTGGGAAAAAGGGATATGGATACAATGTAAACTATTTATTGTCCTTTTTCCGAAAAACGTTAGATCAGGACGAATTAACGAAGGTCATTTTAGTAGGAGTCGGAAACCTCGGTACGGCTTTTTTGCAATATAACTTCTCTAAGAATAATAATACACAAATTGTGATGGCCTATGATGTGGATAAATCGAAAATTGGCACAGAGGTAGGCGGTGTTACGATACGCCATTTCGATGATATGAAGCATATAGATCCAAATGAAGTATCGGTTGCCATTTTAACGGTTCCGGTTGCAGTAGCGCAAAGAATCGCTGATGAGCTTGTTGAGATTGGCATTAAGGGAATTTTAAATTTTACTCCAGCGCGATTGGATGTGCCAGACACGGTACGAGTGCACCACATTGATCTTTCTGTAGAATTACAAGCATTGGTTTATTTTTTGAAGCATTATCCTGTATAATAGGATGGACAAGGAGGTGTACCTATGGGATTAGGTGCAGGTAGTATTGCATTAATTGCTATTGTCGCTTTAATCATTTTCGGTCCGAAGAAGTTACCTGAGCTTGGAAAAGCAGCGGGAAACACGTTACGTGAATTTAAGAATGCAACAAAAGGGCTTGCAGATGAAGATGAAGATAAGAAGAACAACAATAATGACAAAGCCTAGTAGGAAGGGTATATAGATGAATCGAAGAGACATGTCGGTAATGGATCATATTGTGGAGCTAAGACGTAGAATAGTCATTACGCTCGTATTCTTCACAATCGCTCTCATTGCCGGCTTCTTTTTAGCTACTCCGTTAATCACATATTTACAAAGTACACCGACAGCACAAGATTTGCCCATGAACGCGTTTAAAATGACCGATCCTATTCGTATTTTTATGACGTTTGCCTTTGCAGGTGCACTGATTTTAACGTTTCCGGTCATTTTGTATCAGTTGTGGGCGTTTATTAAGCCAGGTTTACATGAGAACGAACAGAAGGCGACGCTCGCATATATTCCATTTGCGTTTTTTTTATTACTTACAGGTATTTCGTTTGCCTACTTTGTGTTGTTTCCTTTTTTAGTACAGTTTATGAGCAACTTATCGGAGAGACTAGGAATTACGGAACAGTATGGTATTAATGAGTATTTTTCTTTTTTATTTCAAGTAACATTACCATTTGGCGCATTATTTCAACTGCCAGTCGTTGTGATGTTCTTTACACGACTTGGGTTGTTAACACCAGACTTTCTGAAGCAAGTTAGAAAGTTTGCGTATTTTCTATTACTAATCGTAGCAGGATTTATTACACCGCCAGAATTTATCTCTCATTTGATGGTGACGTTACCACTGCTGTTATTATATGAATTCAGTATTTGGATTTCGAAGATTACGTATCGTAAGGTGTTAAAGGCTGAGAAGGAAAGAGAACAGGCAGAGGAAGAGAATAAGGAAACCGTATAATTAGAAGCCTGGAATAAAAGTTAAAGAAAAAAGGAATAAGAGAGGGCACAGAAAAAGACAAATCAACTTTTTCTGTGCCTTTTATTTGACAAGCGAGCGCTTCACTCGTTGCGCATCTTGCTATGAGAAACCCACTCATTGCAAGGCAACGGCTATGCACATTACTTAAAGGTCACTGAAAAAGTGTGATTTTCACTTTTTCAGTGGCCTCCATATCCGTGGTGTGGGGGAAAGGTGAATAATAGGCTGCATACGGCTTCCTCATTCCTCTATATCCACTTTTCTTACTCAATTTGGCCTTATTTTACTAGATTAGCGGAATAGGAATTCCCTTTACTCCTTAAGCAACGAGTATTTCGTCTTTTAGCAGTATGAGGATTACCAAATGGCTCTCTGTGGAGCTCCGCTGCTAGAATGATGACAGGCTGTATACGGCTTCCTCATTCCTTTATTCTGGCTTTTGAGGGACAAGAGTGGCACGACATGAGCAACAGAATATCAATAAGTTTGTGAAATATTGAACAAAGTTTGAACAATGCTCAGAATCTATAGCCAATGGTATGACAATGAACTATACTGTAAGTGTAAAGGGAATGTGAAAGACTTCACAATTATATGTGAAATATTGAGCATAATAAAGGGAGGAATCTAACATGTTTGGTCAATTTTTAAGAGAAAACAAAATTGCTGCTGGAATTATGGTGTTCTTACGATTATATTTAGGGTGGTCTTGGTTATCTGCAGGATGGGGAAAGGTGACTGGTGATTTTCATGCAGGAGGGTATTTACAAGGGTCTGTTGCAAACCCGGTTATGAGTGGTGAGGAAGTCGTTTATCCTACTTATGTCGCTTTCTTAGAAGGCTTTGCGATTCCGAACGCGGATGTATTTAGCGTTGTTGTTGCTTGGGGCGAGTTGTTAGTCGGATTAGGGTTAATAGTAGGGGTACTTACTTCTGCAGCAGCTTTCTTCGGAGTCGTGATGAATATGTCTTTCTTGTTTGCAGGAACTGTATCTACTAATCCATTGATGATAGTAGTGGCGATCTTTATTCTGGCTGCTGGTGCGAATGCTGGGAGATACGGAGGAGACCGTTGGGTGTTACCGTACTTGAGAAACGTTTTTCGTTTTCGTAAAAATGACTTAGGCCAAGGTAAGCAACCTTTACAAGAGGTGTTAGAAAGATAAGAGAAGAGGCGACGAATTCAACTGAATTTGTCGCCTAATTTTTAGTTGAATCAGGAGTTTATGTGTATCATCTTTTAAAGATAAGTCAAAGGGAGTGTATGAGAAGGAGGCATCGAGTGCTTTCGTTACACGCATTACTGAAAGCCCCCACTAAATGCTCAAGCCTCTATTAACGGTTTAGCAGGACTAAACATTATTCATTTATCATCCTTATCCTTTTTGTTTTGATCTTGGATTTGTTTAATGACTTTACGTAAGCGGAAAAAGCGAAAAGCAATCATAAAGTCAATCGTCGCAAATCCGATAATTAAGTAAGACCAGAAGTTCCAACCTGATGTATTGACGTATTGAATCGCAAATAAAACGAGTAATACACCAATTATAAAATAAACGACGGCCATAGTCATAGGTGAAGCTCTCATAATAATCCCCCAATAAATTGTAATACTTGTTGCTGTACTTCTTCAAATTCATTAATCATATCGCCAATCTGGTCTGCAAAGACAACTTGGACGAGAGCGACAAATAAGTTGATGGCCACATGTGCAATGATTGGTACGATAATTCGTTTCGTTTTGACATAAAGGAAAGCAAATGTAAGCCCCATTGCGGTGTAGACTAATAAATTTTGAAAATCACCATGCATTGCGGCGAAAATAAGAGAACTTAAAATTCCCGCAATCCAAAAGTTAAATCGTTTGTATAAGGATCCGAAAATAACGAGACGAAAAACAATTTCTTCTATAATAGGTCCAATGATAGCAACAACGATTATAAATAGTGGAAAGGCTTGTGCAAATTCAACGATGATTTCTGTGTTTTCTGATCCAGGCTCAAATCCTAGAATCACCATTTGAACAAAGGCAGCAGCATATTGTGCAGCAAATGCCATGAATATTCCGATAATAGACCAAATGAGAGCATCCCCTCGGCTTGCTCGATCTCTAACTAAATGTCTGTCCTGCATATCTTTTCGGAGTAATAGCAGCATAATAACCAATCCGATTGAGAAGGCTATTACATTCCACATTCCGAAAATACGTTCGATTTCCACGCCAAACCAATATAAAATATATTGTCCCGGTAAAATTGAAAATTGAATAATTAAAAATGTAATAATGATCCACCAATAACGTCGATTCACTGTGTTTGTCTCCTTTTTATCATGTTCCACTTTCATTGTGTTATGTAGGCATTTGTTAACAACTTTTCTTATTGTATCATATGAGTGAATGAAGTATGTATTAGGAAGATATGAAAAATTGATGAATGTCTATAAAGTCGGATAGAGTAAGGAAAGTTGGGGATAATAGAAGCCGATGTGTAAACATAAAAACATGTTGAGATATACGTAAAATAATAGCTGAAAATGACGAAAAATTTTTTATGTGAAATACTTGCAAAATGAATTAGATATGATTATTATAATAAATGTGTTAGCACTCGATGATGATGAGTGCTAATAAATATAAGAATAAGAATTTTGAAGGAGGGTGTTTTCCTTGTTAAAACCATTAGGTGATCGTATTGTTATTGAATTAGTTGAATCTGAGGAAAAAACGGCGAGTGGGATTGTACTTCCCGATTCTGCAAAGGAAAAGCCTCAAGAGGGAAAAGTCGTTGCTGTTGGGACGGGGCGTGTAACAGATAATGGCGAAAGAATTGAGCTTGAAGTAAGCACAGGAGATGCCATTATCTTCTCGAAATATGCAGGTACAGAAGTGAAGTATGAAGGGAAAGAATACCTTATCTTAAGAGAAAGTGACGTTCTTGCGATTATCGGTTAACGAAAAGAACTACATATAATATATTAGGAGGTTGAAATGATGGCAAAAGATATTAAGTTTAGTGAAGACGCGCGTCGTGCAATGCTTAGAGGTGTTGACGCATTAGCGGATGCAGTGAAAGTAACACTTGGACCAAAGGGACGTAACGTTGTTCTTGAGAAAAAATTTGGATCTCCACTCATTACAAATGACGGTGTAACGATTGCCAAGGAAGTTGAGCTTGAGGATGCATTTGAGAACATGGGTGCCAAGCTTGTAGCAGAAGTAGCTAGTAAGACGAATGATATTGCTGGGGACGGTACAACAACAGCAACAGTTCTTGCACAATCAATGATTCGTGAAGGTCTTAAAAATGTCACATCTGGTGCAAACCCAATGGTCATTCGCAAAGGAATTGAGAAAGCAACGAATGCTGCTGTAGAGGAGCTTAAGAATATTTCTAAGCCAATCGAAGGTAAGCAATCTATTGCACAAGTTGCAGCGATTTCATCTGCTGATGATACAGTTGGTGACATCATTGCTGAAGCGATGGAACGTGTAGGCAACGATGGAGTAATTACAATTGAGGAGTCTAAAGGATTCTCAACAGAGCTTGAGGTAGTAGAAGGTATGCAATTTGATCGTGGGTATGCATCACCTTATATGGTAACAGATTCTGATAAGATGGAAGCTGTTCTTGAAAATCCATATATTTTAATTACGGATAAGAAAATCACAAACATCCAAGAAGTTCTTCCGGTACTAGAGCAAGTTGTACAACAAGGAAAACCAATCTTAATCATTGCTGAGGATGTTGAAGGTGAAGCACTTGCAACGTTAGTAGTGAATAAGCTTCGTGGTACATTTAACGCAGTAGCTGTCAAAGCACCAGGCTTTGGAGATCGTCGTAAAGCGATGCTTGAAGACATTGCTGCGCTAACAGGTGGAGAAGTGATTACAGAAGATCTAGGTTTAGATCTAAAATCAGCAACGATTGAGCAATTAGGTCGTGCTGGTAAAGTAGTTGTAACAAAAGAAAACACAACGATTGTTGAAGGATCTGGTGATACAGCTGAAATTGGTGCTCGTGTCAACCAAATCAAAGCACAAATCGAAGAGACAACGTCTGAATTCGATAAAGAAAAGCTTCAAGAGCGCTTAGCTAAATTAGCTGGCGGTGTAGCCGTTCTTAAAGTCGGTGCTGCAACGGAAACAGAAATGAAGGAACGTAAGCTTCGTATTGAAGATGCTCTTAACTCAACTCGTGCTGCGGTTGAAGAAGGAATCGTAGCTGGTGGTGGTACAGCGCTTATTAATGTATTGAAAGCTGTTCAAGCGGTAGACGCTGAAGGCGACGAAGCGACAGGTGTTAACATCGTCCTACGTGCTCTTGAAGAGCCAGTTCGCCAAATTGCTCACAATGCAGGACTAGAAGGCTCTGTTATCGTTGAGAAGCTAAAAGGCGAGCCTGTCGGTAGCGGATTTAACGCAGCGACTGGTGAGTGGGTAAACATGGTTGAGGTTGGTATCGTTGACCCAACGAAGGTAACTCGTTCAGCACTACAACACGCTGCTTCCGTTTCTGCTATGTTCTTAACGACAGAAGCTGTTATCGCTGATAAGCCTGAAGAAGAAGGCGCTGGCGGCGGCGGCATGCCTGACATGGGCGGCATGGGCGGTATGGGTGGAATGGGCGGCATGATGTGATAGCTCCCAAAACCCTTGATTTATAAGGTTTTATGAGTGTTTTGATAATGAAATGCTAACATAATGTAAATAAAAGAGGCTTCTCATTAAATATCCTAATTTATGAGAAGTCTCTTTTTTGATAAACCATATCGATTCAGTTTAACTTTCTAATAACAGTTGACGGCACTTCTTAAACTTCTTTCAATTTCCGCAAATAATGGATTATTTCTCTCTGGAAAAGTATAATTTCAGATTATAAGCAACAATTTGCATTCTCTTATACGCATAGCGAATAAACCTACCTGTAGCTAGCACAAAGCAGTAATAATAAACCTGTTGTTACGTCCACTGTAGTTGCCCCTAGATAATCTTCTATATAATATCATCTTAGAAGTTTTGATGTTTACATATTCACTGTTATTAATAGGGTATAACTAAATTGATTATATTGATTGACTGGAATTACAAAAAAAAATTAATATAAATTAGTAAAAGAAGTTACTTAAGGATGTGGATATAAATGAATAAGGGGAATCTACAATGTTCTTGCTGTGCTGGGAGTAGAGCTGATTTTGATAGCCCAATAAAAACGGAAAAACAAAGTGAGAAAATAGAACAAAGCGAACAGATTAAATATAAGGAAAAGATGATTCACCTTCCTGGAGGGGAATTTTTAATGGGTACCGAAGACAATGAAGGATTTCCTGCAGATGGAGAAGGGCCGATAAGAAAAGTAACAGTGGCCCCATATTATATAGACGCTTATACTGTAACCAATCAAGAATTTAGTGCTTTTGTTAAAGATACAGGCTATGTAACAGAGTCAGAAAATTTTGGGTGGTCTTTTGTTTTTCACAAATTTATCCCCCGGAACTTAACAGAAAGGGCAAAACAATTGCCGCAAACGCCATGGTGGTTTGCAGTAGAAGAAGCTTACTGGTATCAGCCAGAGGGCCCTGGCTCAAACATAGACGATCGTATGGATCATCCTGTAATTCAGGTAAGTTGGAATGATGCTGTAGCTTTTTGTAAGTGGGCTGGGAAGCGTCTTCCAACAGAAACTGAATGGGAGTATGCTGCAAGAGGAGGCCACGAGCAGAAGCTATATCCTTGGGGAGATGAACTTACTCCGAATGGTGAGCATTATTGTAATATTTGGCAAGGCGATTTTCCAAGAGAGAATACGGCAGATGATGGCTATGTGAGTACAGCACCTGCAAAATCATTTCCAGCTAACGGATATGGGTTATATAATGTTTCAGGTAATGTCTGGGAATGGTGTGCGGACTGGTTTACTAGTACACCGGATTTATCTCAGTTTGTGAATCCTGTTGGACCGAATACGGGTCAAACTAAAGTAATGCGTGGTGGTTCCTATCTTTGCCATAAATCTTATTGTAATCGATACCGAGTGGCAGCACGTAGTTCAAATACGGCCGATAGTGCTACAGGTAATTTAGGATTTCGTTGTGTGATCGATGCGTAAGCTCTTTGTTAACTTGAAAAAATGAAGGTGCAGTTCAGCTACTGAGGTGCACCTTCTTTTATCCATGTGAACATATCACGAGTAACAGCAAGGTTTAAAACATAATTTTTTGTACTATTATTAAGTTGAAAAAATAAGGAAATCACCGAGATATAGTAACTAGAAACAAAATATTAAAAATAAGTAGGTGATTCTAGTTGAAGATAGAAGAATTAATTAATGATAATCACTCAACCTTTAGTGAGGGTGAAAAAGTCTTGGCAAAGTTTATATTAAATAATAAAGATGATATCTATGATTTAGGAATAAATGAACTTGCTAAAAAAAGCTTAAGTTCTAAATCTTCTGTATTACGATTTGCTCAGAAGTTAGGATTCTCTGGATATACGGAAATGAAAAATTTTATGAAGTGGGAAAATCAAACAACCGAAAATCCTATTACACAAGAAGATTTCGGGAAAATGCTAATCAGCAATGTAGAGCAAACCGTAAATCAATTGAATAAAATGGATTTTTCAAAAGTTTGCGAAGTTATTGAGAGAAGTTCAAATGTGTATATAACTGGCACTGGTCTCATGCAGCAAAGTTTGGCTCAAGAAATGCAAAGGATGTTTTTAGGAATCGGAAAGAATATGCAAACTTTTCCCATGGACATAAGTACAAATATTTATCAATTGGTAACGGAGAGAATTTCAGAAGAAGATATGCTTATTGTATTTTCAGGTTCAGGAAACAATCCAACTCTTAAGGAAGCACTTAGTATTCCTTTAATTAAGAACGTAAACATCCTTGCAATAACCGGATCCCATCACAATTGGTTGATGAATAATGCGACATTTGGTATTGCAGTAAATGTTAATAATGATTCAACAATGATTAGGAATTGGTTTGCTTCGTCAAGTGCATTTCACAGTGTTATTGAAATCCTTGCCTATAATTATTTTGAATACAAAAATAAATCGTTAAAGAATAAGTGATTTAGAACTTTACTGACTAAACGTTAGGGCTATTGCACGCTATTGTAATAGCCCTTTTTTTAATGGATTTTGTCTTAAATTAAAAAGAAATGTTTATTCCCATGTCATGAAACCGTTTCCCATAATCCGTTCAAGTCCTTCTTTTACACCGGTTATTACAATATAATTCACTGTAATACAACACAGACACGCTTATGGAAGGAGATGAAGTAATGAAAGCGATTCAAGTCATGTTCGATACTTTAAAACGAAATTATTTAAATGCATATGAAACCTCGGATGTAATCACACCTAACTTTGACCGACTAAAAAGAAAAACGGTTCAATTCGATAATTTCTTTGCTGGAAGCTTACCTTGTATGCCAGCAAGAAGAGATTTGCACACTGGCCGTTACAATTTCTTGCATCGAGGTTGGGGGCCAATAGAACCATTTGATGATTCGATGCCTGAAATTTTGAAACAAAATGGCATCTACACACATCTTGTTACCGATCATAAACATTATTGGAGAGATGGAGGTGCTACTTATCATACGCGCTATTCCTCATATGAATTGATTCGTGGCCAAGAAGGGGACAACTGGAAGGCAAAAGTGAATAAGAATATGGACATAGAAGGGTTAGAGAACCTTCCTGATTTTGCAAAGAAACGTAAGGTCGGTAGTATGGCTCAAGACTTTGTTAATAGAAGTTACATGAAAAATGAGGAAGACCACACCTTATATAGAACTGTCGAAGCGGGTTTAGAATTTTTAAGAGAGAATCAAGATGCTGATCAATGGTTTTTACAAATAGAATGCTTTGATCCACATGAGCCATTTTTTGTACAAGAAGAGTACTTGAAAATGTATGGTATCTCAAAAGACGATTTCAATGGATGGTTATTATATTCACACGATGATTTTACACCTGAAAAGTCTGAAGTGGTTAAAGGATATTATAAAGCGCTCGTTACCATGTGTGATGCCTATTTAGGTAAAGTATTAGACTTTATGGACGAGACTAACATGTGGGAAGATACGATGCTAATTGTCAATACGGATCATGGATTGCTTTTAGGCGAACATGAATGGTGGGGAAAAAACATTATGCCTGTGTACAACGAAGTCGCCCATCTACCATTCTTCATATGGAACCCACAGTTAGGAGTTCAAAATGAATCTAGAGATCAGTTAGCCCAAAATATTGACGTACCAGCTACCATATTAGAATTTTATGATTTGGATATTCCGGAGAATATGCTAGGAAAGCCATTAAGTTCGGTTATTGAATCTGAAGAAGAGGTTCACGATGCTGGTCTATTTGGTACCTTTGGTAGCAATATCAATATTGTTTCCGGCGACTATATCTATATGAGAGGACCAATGCCAGGAAAAGAAGAGTATCTTCATGAGTACACCTTAATGCCAATGCGAATGAATAGACTCTTTACATCAGATGAGCTCAAGGGTGCTCAATTGGATAATTCTTTTGCATTTACAAAAGGAATCAGTACATTAAAGATGCAAATAACCGACTGGATGGCTAAAAGTTATCAACGTTTTGGTAATAAATTATTTAATTATAAAGAGGATCCAAACCAAGAAAATCCACTTCAAGACGCGACTAAAGAGTTTGAAATGATAACAAAGTTAAAGCAAGTAATGAAAGAAAATGAAGCTCCAGATTCACTGTATTGCTACTATGGATTAGATCAAATTAATAGCATTGAGGATTTAATAGAAGAACAGAAAATTTCAGATAAGAAACAAGAAATTGTTTCTGAAAACATTAAATTCTCCAATCACAGTGCAAAAGAAGGGTATCTTGCAGCGGTGTTTTCTATTAAAGATAAAGCAAAAGTAGAATTGTTGAAATCAGATCTTCAAAAAACTAGTGAATTGGATGCAGTTTCAGCTCAGCATCTAAAGAATTGGATAAAGGAACATATAGACAAGCAGGAGCAACCTTTGATCTTCTATCAGTTAAATCTGGCTCTTAGAGTTGACTAATAGTAGAAGATGATTACCTGATTGACGAAGATCGTGATAACGAAGGAATGAAACAGGCAACGGTTTTAAAAAAAGTTCATTTGATTGGTATAAGAAAGTGCTTGAAACAAATGGAGGCTGGGACAAAAGTGGTTTAACTAAAAGAAAAGCCGAACAATGATAGATGGTGGACGTAAACCGCTCCTGAAATATACTTCGCTTTCCGCGGGAAGCCGGTGAGCCTCCTCGTGCTTCGCACTGCGGGGTCTCACCCTTGGCTTTTCATCCCGCAGGAGTCTACGTATATTTCATCCGCTACGTTCATCTTTTGTTCGGGTTTCCAGATAGACACTTTAGTTATGTCCCAGCCTCAGTAAACCATAGATCTCAATTAGGTTATTAAACGGTAATGGGAAAGCGTTTGCAAAATGTGGGTTGCCCATAATCATACCATTTGTGGTTGGACTATCTTTGGTTTAAAAAATAAATAAGAGAAAGAAGGTTTAGAGATGAAATATGAACAATTGGCAAAAGACATTATAAAAAATGTCGGCGGAAAAGAAAATGTTATCAGTGTTGTTCATTGTGTTACACGTTTGCGTTTTAAGTTGAAAGACGAAAGTAAGGCAAATACAGATGTATTAAAAGATATGGATGGTGTCGTTACTGTTATGAAGAGCGGTGGCCAGTATCAAGTGGTCATTGGAAACCATGTGCCTGATGTCTTTAAAGCAGTACTAGATGTTGGTGGGTTTGAAGCTCAGTCAGCAAAAGATGAAGAGAATGGCGAACCACAAAGTTTATTCAATAAATTTATTGATATTATCTCTGGGATATTCGCCCCAATTTTAGGAGTATTAGCCGCCACCGGGATGATTAAAGGATTTAACGCCCTGTTTCTTGCATTAGGCTGGTATCAAAATTCAAGTGGGACATATCAAATTTTACAAGCTGTAGGCGATGGTTTCTTCTACTTCCTCCCTATTTTTCTAGGTTATACAGCGATGAAAAAATTTGGTGGAAATCAATTTGTTGGGATGGCAATAGGTGCTGCTTTAGTTTACCCAGCATTAAGTACTCTAACGGCTGGAGATCCACTTTACACATTGTTTGAAGGAAACATGTTTCAATCGCCAGTTCATATTACATTCCTTGAAATACCAGTTATTCTAATGACTTATTCATCATCAGTTATTCCAATTATCATTGCTACTTATTTTGCTGCAAAGGTAGAAAAATGGCTTACAAAAGTAATACCGGATGTAGTCAAGTCGTTTTTAGTTCCGTTTTTCACTTTATTAATCATTGTTCCACTAACATTTATTGTAATAGGTCCACTTGCTACATGGTTAGGAATGATTATGGGGAACAGTTCTATGTGGGTATTTGATTTTAGTCCTGTTTTAGCTGGTTTTATACTTGGTGGATTGTGGCAAGTATTTGTTATGTTTGGACTTCATTGGGGACTTGTTCCAATTGGACTTAATAACTTAAGCGTATTTGGTTCAGATCCTTTATTAGCCTATATATCTGCTACATCTCTGGCAACAACTGGTGTTGTACTTGGAGTAATGGTAAAAGCAAAACAGCAAAAGTATAAAACATTGAGTATCCCAGCGGCTATTTCCAGTATATTTGGAGTCTCAGAGCCAGCAATTTACGGGATTACATTACCGTTAAAACGACCATTCATTATCACCCTTATTACCTCTGCTATTGGTGGGGCAATTATGGCATTAATGGACACTAGAGTATATATGTTAGGTGGACTTGGAATTTTTGGAATTCCATCTAAAATTGGACCTGAAGGTATTGACATAGGTTTTTGGGGTGGAATCATCGCAATGGTTTCAAATTTAGTATTGGGCTTTATTCTTACTTATTTCTTTGGCTTTAAAAAAGGACAGAATGTTGAGGATTCAAATAACGACAAAGAAAACAATAAGAATGTCACACAGAACAAGAATGAGGACATATCAAGCCCTCTTAAAGGAAATGTGATGTTACTGTCAGAAGTGAAAGATGAGGCTTTTTCGATTGGGGCACTTGGGAAAGGACTTGCCATTGATCCAACTGAAGGAAAGTTAGTTTCACCCGTTTCAGGGACCGTTTCTGCACTATTCCCAACGAATCATGCGGTTGGAATAACAACTGATAATGGTACTGAAATCTTAATACACATTGGATTGGATACAGTACAGTTAGAAGGGAAGTTCTTTCATTCCTATGTTCAGCAAGGAGATAGGGTTGAAATAGGCCAACAACTTATCGACTTTGATATTGATCAAATCAAACAAGCAGGATATTCTGTAGTTACTCCTGTCCTTATAACAAATAGTGACAACTATAGTGAACTTATTCCTACAAGAACGGAGAAAATAGAAACTGGTGATAGCCTGCTAAAAGCAGTAAGTAAATAGTTAATGAAGTTAGCACTATTTATGGGCCCCTCTATACTTACCGTTTTTAATGGGTGCTTATGTTGAATAAGAAATGACGAAAAAACAACAGATCCATATACTGCGCCGTACACATATCCTGTTGAAAATTAGGAGAGACGATCACGTTTAAGCAGTGGTCGTCTTTTTGTCGTAGTAGACACATACTGAGTAGCTATTTTCTTTATTTTGGAGCACTTATATCCATTTCATGATTGTGTTCTCTTATCTAGCTAGCTTTAATCGCTTTGCTACCAATTTCACTTCTCTAATTAACGTTAAATTAAACGAATAGGAATAAACTAGTTATACCTTATCAATATCATCTTGAGGAGAAGTACCAAAGAAATCTCTGTATCTTCGGTAAAATGTCGAATATTCCTTAAAGCCACATTGCACGCTTGCCTCAGAAGCAGGAACACCGTCGTAAAGCAAATGTCTAGCACTGATCAATCGTTTAGTCGTTATATATTTCCAAACGGTTGTATTAGTCGCTTTTTTGAATAAGATATTTAACTGAGATTTGCTGATATGAAATTGCTTGCAAATACTTTCGATACTTATATTTTCAAATAGATGTTCATTTATGTAGGTAATCACTTCGGTCATTTGCGAACTTTGAGATGTAAATAACAATTGTGGATGTTCATGATGAAAGCTTTTATTCAATTCATTTAAGATTGTAAGAAGATTCGTTATAATAGCCACTCTTTTTTGGTAGTCATTATTTTTAACGTCGAGTATATTATTAAGGCACGAACGAACTAATTGATTAGAAAAAGTTCCGGGTGGATAGTAATTATTAATTCCCAAAGCCCGGTTGTCAAAAGGAGCAAGTAATATTTTATTTGGATCAAAGTGATCTAAAAACTGTGGGAAAAAATGAAGTACAATTCGTTCATATGGAAGATTACGATCCATCTTTACATAATGAGCTTCATTTGAACGCATGAGCATAATACTATTAGGATTTAGAAAGTATGTATTCCCTTCTACTGTAAAAGTCCCTTTTCCTGATAATAGATAATAAAACTCATAAATCTCATGAGCGTGCATTCCATATTTTTGGGGATGTGGTGGCATGTCACAGTTTTTATGAAAAAATAGCTGATGATCTTTATAATAATCTTGAAAATTCATACAAAACCTCTTTTGTTAGAGTCAAATAATGATTACACCTAGTATAGGATGACATGAGACTAGATGCAATATATTTTCAATTATATGCAATTTTAATGTAAATAGTATTTAATTATAATGGGTTTATCACTAGTAATGATGAATTTTAGGTTTTGCACTATAGTGAAGAAGGGAATGAAAAGTATGGAGGGTAAAACATTAATTTGTAGTCGTGAACAAAAGATAAACATCTATTTAGCACAGAATGAACTTCCAGCTGTGAGAATTGCTGCTCATAATCTTACAAAAGATATCAATCAAGTATGTGGAGGTATGGCAGAAGTTTCAGATAGAGAAGGTAAAGTGGTTATAGGGACCATTGCGAATAATAAAGCAATGGAAAAACGACTCAAAGATAAGGAAATTGATACGGAATGCCTACTGGATGGTGAAGGAAACTACAGTTGGGAAGGGTACCTCATCCAAGAGAAGGATGGGATTTTATACATTATAGGAACAGATAGAAGAGGAACTATCTTTGGCATATATGAATTCTCAAAAATGATAGGTGTTTCACCATGGCATTTCTTTGCGGATGTTCCTGTTAAAAAGCTTGATTCTATTGTAATAGATAAAGAATTTAAAACATCATCCTATCCATCAGTACAATATAGAGGAATCTTCTTGAACGATGAGGAGCAGCTTGAAGCATGGGCAAAAGAACATACAAATGATCATACAATAGGTCCTGAAACATATGTTCATATATTTGAACTGCTATTAAGATTAAAAGCAAATTATATATGGCCGGCTATGCATGTGAATTACTTTAATGAGGACCCGGAAAATGGACGATTAGCAGAAGAAATGGGAATTGTTGTCGGGACGTCACACTGTGACATGCTTCTTCGTAGTAATCAAAATGAATGGGAACCATGGCTTAAGAAAAAAGGATATGAAGGGATAAGTTACGATTACTCTATTCCAGGAAGACACCGTGAAATATTGAAAGAATACTGGCGTGAAAGCGTGGAACAGAACAAAGATTATGAAGTATGTTATACGGTCGGAATGAGAGGCGTACATGATTACGGGTTTAAGACGGATGCGATCGATCAAAACCCAAATCTCAGTAACGAAGAAAAAGAGCAGGAAAAGGTAAAGCTTCTAGGTACGGTCATAAAGGATCAAAGAAAGATTTTAGGGGAAGTATTAGGAAAAGAGAATGCCGAAACGTCGTTACAGACATTTATCCCTTATAAGGAAGTTCTTCCTTTATATGACGCAGGTTTAGAGCTGCCGGATGATGTTACGCTTATCTGGGTCGATGATAATTTTGGTTATATGAGAAGATACCCTGATGCAAAAGAGCAGCAACGTTCAGGCGGCCATGGGGTATATTTCCATAGTTCTTATTGGGCGCATCCTGGTATGAGTTATTTGTACATCAACTCGATACCACTGGCGCATACTGGAAACGAAATGAAGAAGTGCTACGAAAATGGAATTAGGAAATTATGGGTTCTTAATGTCGGTGCCCTTAAGCCACTTGAACAGGATATTGAGTACTTTTTGACTTATGGTTGGGAAGCAGGAAATGAAAACGCTGTAACAAAGGATACACAATTATTTACTGAGAAATGGATTGATTTTAATTTCACAGGTAATTACGGAAAGAAAGCAGCGAGTTTATATCATCGTTTTACCCAGATAACAAATGTATGTAAGATTGAACACCTGACTGGAGATAAATTTTCACAAACCATTTATGGGGATGAAGCGGCTTTAAGAGTGAATCAGTTAAAAGAAATATACGATGAAGCGAATGAAATATATTTCGACCTGCCTCAAAATGAGCGGGACTCTTTCTTTCAACTTTTTCTAATGAAGATTCATGCATCTTACTATGCAAATGCAGAGTTTTATTATGCAGATCGAAGCCATCTCAGTTATGAACAAGGGAAAATGCAGTCAGCAGACACGTATATCGAAAAGTCTAGAAAGATGATGGAGTATAGAAGATGTATGCTTCATTTTTATAATAAAATCATGTCCGGTGGGAAGTGGGATAAAATCCTTACACCAGAAAGCTTTTCACCACCGCCAACTGCGATGTATCCAGCAGGTACCCCTGCGTTAAAAATTGAACAACCTGGATCAAATATTATTGTATGGGGTGAGCGCACACCTGAAAGGAATCAAAAGATTACATTTGATTCCTATGGTACGAGTGTAAAATGGTTTGAGATTTTTAACACTGGAGCAGAACGTTTTGATTTTACTGTGGATCTAAGTTCATGCCATGACTGGGTCGAAGTCTCAGAGGATGTAGGTACGGTCATCGATGAAAAAAGAATTCTAGTTAAATTAAAAGAAAAGTGTGGTAACGAAGAGAAAAAGGGCAAAATTGTGATAAAAACATCACTTGATGATAAGTATCAGATTGATGTATTTGCACAAAAAAGGGAGGATATTCCGGAGCACTTCCAAGGATATGTTGAAGCTGACGGTTTTGTTTCTATGAAGGCTGACCAATTTACTTCTGAAAGTCATTCAAATGATAATCAATGGCAAATCATTAAGGATATAGGAAGAATGGATGGAAGTGTGATAGAAGCAGCAGGGTGTGGGTATCCTGACGAGATTGATGTAAAGAACCATGCTTCCGTAACGTATCCATTTCTACTAAAAAGTAAAGGGCCATTCTTACTGGAAATTCACCGCTTTTTAACTTTGGATTCAACTGGTAAAATTAGTTTTGCTGTATCAATTGATGATTTGGAGCCTATAATCATTGAAACTGAAACGAATGATGAGTGGCGTGGGAACTGGAGAAATGCTGTATTGAACAATGGTGAAAAGCTATATGTTTCATTACCATTTTTGAATAGTGGCGTTCATAAATTAACTATTCATATGATCGATCGGTATGTAACGATCAGTAAATTTGTTATTTATACAGATAAGGATATGACGCGTTTATCTCCAGAGAATTTGGATCAGAATAGCTCAATTTTACAGTCGCAGGTAAGTAACCTCGGACCGGCTGAAAGCTATTTTGTAGGCAATAGCCAAGTAGAACGAAATAGCCATTTCAAAACGATTCCAGAGTGCAACGTATCAGATATGGAAAAATTATGTACGAATATATATAGTATGAAAGCGGGTACTGCACCATTACCAAACCTCGTATATGCCGGAATAGATTTTTGGAATTATGATAGGTTATATATGTTGAACGAAGAATATCCGCAATATCAAAAGGGTGCTTCTAGATATATGCCTGACCCAATTGGATATAAAGATGTGATTTCTGAATTCGGATCTGAATATTTTATTGAAAATAATGGTGTGATCGCAATTGAAGCAGAATATGCTCTTGAACAATCACATTATGCTTATACACAAAAAGGCACTGGCCAGGAAGAGATTGAATGGACACATACACAAGCTGAAACAAACGGATCTAGCGGAATGGCTATGTATATCAGAAAGAGTGGGTTAAGCTGGTTGAATGCGTTGGATGCCCCTTCCCTTCATTACAAGATCAAAGTGACGGATCTAGGAACATATCGTGTATGGATGTTGATTAAATTTGATGATAATTTTTCAGATTCTTGTTACATTGGTTTAGATGGGACCGTTCAGCCTTATGACGAGCAGTTCTCCAAGGGAAGGTTATACACCTATAGTACAAAACAAATTTGGTTTTGGACACTTTTGTCTGAGCTAGATATTGATGAAGGTATTCATGATTTTGCCATATATGCTGGTAAGTCTGGTCTAAGAATTGATAGAATATATCTGACAAAAGGTGATGAAAATGCACCGAATGATGCATCTTGGAAGGACTCAGAGAGAGTTAGTAAATAGGATTATACATGTTAGCAAAGGTTTATTTGCTTAGCTTTAACGTAGAAAGAGCTGAACGATTATTATACTTTCACCAGATATCCTAGTAAGTCAGCTTTTTGGCTTACTAGGATATTTAATATCTGTATGTGAATCGTACATTTTATGTTCTTTCCATTTATTATTACAGAGCATGTGGTGCACCCTGGAATTCAGGTCCAGTATCAGCAGCATAGAAGAAATCTTAAGTGAATGGCAGGGGAAATAATAAGTTATTATTGTTCAACCAAAAGAAAAAGCAGGAGTAACCTAACCCAAATTTATAACAATAATTTTTAAACAGTATCTACTTGTTTTTACATTCTTTATATTCGAAATATTTGCTATTATTTTATTGAAAGCGTTTCCTATAAAAGGGTAGGAGTTAAATAAAATGAAAGAATAGAGAATCTTTCTATTCATATGAGCAAAAAGCACTTTAAATAGTATAAAAATAATGATAAAATGACCATAGTCATAAAATGACTATGGTCATTTTATATTGGAGTGTGTAAAATGTTACGACATGAACGAAAAAAAGAACTAAAAGAGAAGATATTTTTAACGTCCATTAAACTGTTTAAGGAGTATGGATACGACAATGTCACCATTGATAAAATTGTGTCTGCTTGTGGAATTGCGAAGGGTACGTTCTTTAGGTATTTCCCGAAAAAAGAACATGTGTTAGTACATTTAGGCCAAACACAAAACGACTTAATTGTGGAAGTAATCCAAAAGCAACAAGAGAAAAATCTAAAGGAAAGATTAAAGCTCATTTTTGATGAAATGTTCACAGTTTATGAAGAACATGGGGAGTTATTACAATTAACCTTGTCTGAAACCATTCGAGCGGCTTTAAAGGAGGAATCAACTAATATATTGAATTTTCGTGAGGTTCTGACAGATGTCATTGATGAATCAATACAAAACGGATTGTTTCAGAGTCACACTAATACCCAACATATTGCTTCTGTTTTAGTAGGAATATACTTCAATTCACTTATGACATGGTCGATCGCGGGAACAAATGAAGATTTAAAAGAGATCTTTCATACACAATTTGAAATCGTATGGAAAGGAATTGCACCACAATAAACAAACAGGTTAAAAAGAGGGGGACGAGGGTACATGTCATTTTTAGTCTATTCTTCTGTAGCAGCGTTAACGTTCATTAGTTTTATCCATTTTTATTGGTTATTTGGTGGGAGGCGAGGTCTAACTGCGGTATTACCCGAAAAAAAAGAAGGCGGGGCATTGTTTACTCCTAGGTTAATAGAAACATTCATTGTAGCCTTTGGATTATTGCTCGTTGGATTCATGTTACTCGTTCAATTTGGGGCAATTCCTTTCCTTCAACCTAATATCCTATCGAAAGTATTCTGTATAATATTTACCTTTGTGTTCTTTTTAAGAGCAATTGGTGATTTTAAATACTTGGGATTTACAAAAAAAATGAATGATTCTGTTTTCGCAAAGTATGATACAAGATACTATAGCCCTCTTTGTTTGTATCTAGCGATTACGCTTTTATTGGTGTGGTTGTAGGGTTTTATCACGTTAGTGAAATGGGGTAAATCATGAATAATAAAGTACTTATTATTGGAGCTGGGATTAGCGGTTTAGCAAGTGCCCTTATGCTCGAAAAAATTGGATATGCACCAGTTATCTTTGAAAAGTCAGATCGTCTTCGTAATGAAGGTGGCGGTCTAACCTTATGGTCTAATGGAACGGATGCCCTTCATTTTATGGATTTACTAGAAGAAACGTATCAAAACAGCAAAATCATGAAGGAATCAGCCCTTTTAACATCCTCAGGAAAAACATTAGCGACAATCCCCTTAGAAGAGCTTGCAACTACGTATGGGACTCATACTGTTGGTATTTTACGAACGAAACTTCACCATTTACTAGCTAGTAAATTGGAGAATACAGAAATGAAATTAGGCTATAAGCTAGTAGAACTACAAGAAAATAACGAAGAAGTTACGGCCCGCTTTGAAAATGGTCATGAAGAAACAGGGGCATTTTTAGTAGGAGCAGATGGGATTCATTCATCAGTCAGAAATCACTTATTTCCTAATAGTGTCTTACGCTTTAGTGGATATGAAGCTTGGAGAGGTACGGCCCCACATACGAACTCATATACGAAATCTGGTTTTACGTTTGAAGCTTGGGGGAAAGGGCTGAGGTTTGGGTTTGTTCCTGTATCAAGTTCGATTGTCTATTGGTTTGCGACAAGAAATACATCAGAAAACCTTTTGAAAGTGGATGTATCTAGAGAAGAGTTAGCTCATATGTATAGACAATTTGCCGAACCCGTATCAACCGTAATTAAAGCAACTCCGGAAAAGGACATCACTAGAAAGGTTATTTATGACCTAAAACCTTTACAGAATTGGTCGAAAGGCAGAATAGTACTCATAGGAGATGCAGCACACGCTACGACACCTAATTTAGGACAGGGAGCATGTTTGGCATTGGAGGATTCTGTCATCCTAGCCAATATGCTAGAGCAAAGCACCTCCATTTCTGAAGCCATAAAGAACTTTGAAAAGAAGCGGATAAAAAGGGCTAAGTTTATTGTAAACAGTTCGTGGGTGTACGGTAAGGTTACACAAATAGAAAATACATTAATGAGTCATGCGAGAAACATGCTTGTTAAAAACGGATATTCGATTCAAAAAAATAGTAATATGATGTATAGAATTATCGGTCATAAAGTCTAATTGGAGAGAATTTTAGATGATTTCTACGTTCAACCAGAACACCAGAGATTGAAAGTAAGAAGGCTCTCGGAGCAAAATGGCTACTGCCATGGCCCGAAATGCTACAAGAGTATGGTTATGTGAAAAGTGGGAACTAGATTTTCATCTAGATGCTACAGCATTAATTTAACAAATGGTTGATATACCGGACTCTTTTTGCACGTAGTTAAAGATACACCATAGAGGTAGCATGATGTAATAAGCCACTCCCCAATAGGTCTTGCAGTGTCATAGGACATGAGCAAGGCCTGTTTTTGTTGACTAGATTGACTATAAAAAAGGCTTTATGGAGTAAAAAAATGGCTTCTAGTAAGAGTGAATAAGAACAATACAATAGGGTGAATTCTTCTTATAGGTATTACTCTGGACTTGATCTGCCAAGTGATGAGAAGCAAGACTCTGGCTCCCTCTTGAGGAAGAGAGATATGTGTAGATCATGCTTTCATCTGCCAGTTGTTCGCCGAGAAGTAAATCAGATTGTTCATGAAGGGGCCGTTCATATAGTTCTTCGTATGGATATATGTGTAGGCTACAACGAATCCTTAAATCAATTAGCTTTTTGTGTCGTTCGTGACAAGCTTCTTTGCTTTGTTAGCATTAATAGCCTTTCCGTTTGTATGGCTATGTGTGCCTCTAAAAGTTACTGATAAAAATGAGCAGCAACGAAACCAAAAAAATACAAACTGGTTTACATAATGAAGGCTCTTGTTATGAGAACGTTTAAAATTTTTATTTTTAGGAAATATCTCCTTAACGAGATAAAAGAGAGGAGTCCTTCGTTTATATGTCAGCAGAGGTTGTAGGATTTAGTTTTATTATTCTAGGCATTTTACTTATTATCGCCAAATGGATTCGCCTAGCTGTACCGTTTCTTCAATCTATCTTCCTCCCAAGCTCGATTCTTGCAGGACTCATTGGTCTATTGCTTGGTCCTGAAGTCCTTGGTCAGTTTGATTTAGGGTTATTTGAGGGAGAGGGAGTTTTTCCTGAATCGATGATTGAGGTGTGGAGTGTTTTACCTGAGCTGCTAATTAGTGTGATCTTTGCTTCCTTATTTCTAGGGAAGACCATCCCAAATATAAAGAAAATTTGGGGCACTGCTGGTCCTCAAATAACGTTTGCTCATTTTCTTTCATGGGGTCAGTATGTGGTTGGGATTACTTTAGCTTTAGTGGTTTTAACTCCGATATTTGGGATGAATCCAGCTGCCGGAGCTTTGCTTGAAATTAGCTTTGTTGGTGGACATGGAACAGCTGCGGGATTATCGGGTACATTTAGCGGGGTTGGTTTCGAGGAAGGAAGAGACTTAGCAATTGGCTTAGCGACTGTTGGAGTACTGACGGGTGTTTTACTAGGGATTATTTTGATTAATTGGGCTGCTCGAAAAGGGAAAACAGAAATTTTAAATAGTCCAGATGACATTTCAGATGAACAAAAGAAAGGACTGATCAAGAAAGAAGACCAACAAGAAATGTCTGCTGGAAACCAGACAACCCGATCTGAAGTGATTGAAACAATGACTGTGCACTTTGCTTATATTGGTTTAGCTATTGCCATTGGGTATATGCTTTTAGAAGGGTTTATATTGATTGAGGAAGCTTTATGGGCTGAGAGTATCGAACTTTTTGTACATCTGCCTTTATTTCCGTTAGCAATGGTTGGTGCAGTCATTGTACAGATTATATTAAATAAATTTATTAAAAAATCGATATTGGATCGAGATCTTGTTACACGTATCCAAGGATTTGCTCTCGATTTACTTATTGTATCAGCTATCGCAACCTTATCATTGGCAGTCATCGGTGAGCATCTGGTTCCTTTCTTCATTATGGCAATTGCTGCAATAGGGTGGAACGTAATTGCTTTTATTTTTATAGCACCTCGAATTATGCCTAATTATTGGTTTGAACGGGGCATTGGAGATTTAGGTCAGGCCATGGGAATGAGCGCTGCTGGTCTATTGTTAATTAATTTGGCAGATCCTAAAGCGGAGAGCCCAGCAAAAGAAGGGTTTAGTTATAAACAATTGATGCTAGATTTCATAGTAGGCGGAGGAATTGTAACAGCTGCTTCGGTGCCACTTATTGTAGCATTTGGTCCAGTCCTTACCCTTATTTTTGCTTTTGTCATTATGACTGGATGGCTTATTTTAGGTCTATTGTATTTTGGAAAGAAATCTACAAATTAGCTTGTTGTAAGAAAAAGATATAACAATCTAATCATGGTTCCTATTACATTTTTCTAGAAATTCGACGATTAAAGTTGAAACTGTTCGGGAATATGTCAAACTAGGAGGGATTAAGAATGAACACATATAAACTTACATTTTATTTTAATGGTGGAGAAAATTTCGTTTTCGAAGTTGAAACTGGGTATGAACTACATCAACAAGTGGATAAAATTCAGAATGCTAAATGGTTCGATGCGAAAAGTGAGTATGTAAATATGGATAATGTGACGCGATTTGTCATTGAAGAACGCTGAATCTGGGACAAAAGTGTTTTAATCAATGAGAAACCGAATAAATAAACAGCGGTGCACATAAACAGCTCCTGAAATATTCTTCGCTTTCCGCGGGAAGCTAATGAGCCTCCTCGTGTTACGCACAGCGGGTTTTCACCTTTACTTTTCAGTGGCCTCGCGTATCATCCTGCAGGAGTCTACGCATATTTCAGACGTTATGTTCTCTAGATGTTCGGATTATCAGCTAATCACTTTTGTTATGTTCAGCCTCATTTGAAGAGCGCAGAAATCCACGGTTAACTAATTACTAATTTAACACAATGAAATGGTATTGCAGAAAAGCGCTGACAACTTTACTTGTTTATGCGTTTTTCTTTTTGTTTAGAGGTAGATGAAGTGTATTCTTTTAAAATGAGTAAGAAGGTAGCATATCACTTACCCACTTTTCTTGATTATGTAACTAGTTAGAAGGTTCTATTTAGAGAGAGTAAACGATCGTTAGTCGGTGCTATTTAGCCTATTTTCTAAAAAAAAGTTTCGTTGCGCTCCTTCGCGGGCATTAAATAAGTACAAGACAAATAGCATTAAAATGTTAATGAAAGGTGTGAAGGAGTTATGTTATGGACAGTATTAATTGTGATATTTGTATTATGGATACTTGGATTCTCCTTTGAAGTTGGAGGAGGACTAATCCACTTACTTTTAGTGGTCGCATTAGTCGTCTTTATCATTCAACTCTTAACAGGCAGAAGAGCCTAAATGTAGCAAGCGTTCTAATTTAGGACGCTTGCTTTTTTCAATGATTTAATTTAATTTCTTGGGCCATAATAAGAGCAATAGAAAGGGTTCAAGGAGTGAGTATAATGAGGAAGTTTCTATTTATTTTAATTGCGTGCTTTATCTTATCTACATATTTAACGATGGAAGGGGCTGCTAGTGAAGTGACGTATCCTAATCAACAATTACTAATAGGTGTGGAGGAATTAGCAGAGAGGTTGAGCGATCCAAACCTTATGATTATCGATACACGGAATGAAGGTTATGGAAAAGGGCATATCCCCGGTGCGTTTTCATTTGACACGAAAAAGTTAGTGGATTCAACACATCCGGTCGAGGGTTATTTAATTAGAGAAAAACCTTTTGAAGAACTAATGAAGACATTAGGCGTTAGAAATGAAGTTGAATTAGTGATTTATGATGCTGGAGTAGATACAGCTGCCACTAGACTTTTTTATGCATTGGAGCTTTACGGTCATAATAATGTAAGAGTGTTAAATGGTGGATATGCAGCATGGGAAGCATTCGAAGGGGAGCAATCTACAACGGGTCCCGAAGTGAAAACAAGTCATTTTAAAGCAAAGACTTCTCCGCAAATAGAAGTAGATAAAGAGTATGTCAAATCAGCCATAGATAACCCAAATAAGATTATTTTGGATGTTCGCTCTAGAGAAGAGTACAAAGGGGAGGATGTTCGTGCTAAAAGGGGTGGACATATCCCAACAGCTGTAAATATAGAGTGGAAAGAAGTTTTAACAGACGGGGTGCCCTTTTTCAAAGTGGCTGATGATATTGAACGGATGCTTCAACAAGCAGGTGTCACAAAAGATAAGCAAGTTATTATTTATTGTCAAAAAGCCAATCGGGCATCTCATATGTACTTTACATTAAGGCTTATGGGATTTGATCATATAAGAATGTATGAGGGATCTTGGCAAGAATGGGGAAATGATCTGCATACACCAATTACAAATCCTAATGAAGAATAAAGCATCACAGCAGCTCTAATTAAACTTTAGAGTTGCTTTTGTTTTTGACAAAATAATTGATTATATAAAATGAAATGTTTACTGTAGTTGTGCTGGTGTCATTAACGGGAGGTTTTCATAAGTTGATCATACTTGTGGTACCTTCTTTTTTTGTCTCAATTTATCATTATTCACAACGATTACTAGAATATTCTGAGCCATTCACAAATATATGCTAAAATATGACAGTAACCCTTTTCTAGTAAAGGAGGTCATTATATGTTTAAAAGCTCAATCGAATGGTTAAAAGGTGCAACATGGTGGGAAGCTTCAACTATTATTTTAGTATTAAATATCATCATACTCGTAATGTGTGTGCTAATTGGTAATAGGATGGTTCGTTGGTTCATGAAACGTCCTGTTGCAGAAATTGTTACGAAACGCCCGTATGAGTTTGTGTTAGCAAGTATATCGGTTTTGTTGAATTCAGCTGTGACAATGATAGGTTATTACTTATGGAAAAAAGATATCATTGTTTTAAGCACAAGCTTTGGCTGGCATTCTTGGCTTGATATTCTTATTTTATTGCTGATTATGGATTTTGCGATGTATGTCTTTCATCGAGTCGCTCATGTTAAATGGTTGTATCCTTATATTCATCGGACGCATCATCGTTTTGAAGATCCTCGGCCGATTACTTTATTTGCCTTAAATCCATTAGAAAACTTAGGCTTTGGTCTACTGTGGATTATCGTGCTATGTATATATCCAGCTTCATGGGTTGGGATTACAGGCTATTTATTCTTTAATATCGTCTATGGGTTGATTGCACATTTAGGAGTAGAACCGTTTCCGAACTCATGGGTTAAACATCCAGTTATGAAATGGATATCGACAAGCACGTATCATACACAGCATCATCAGCAAGAGCACTATAATTTTGGTTTTTACACGATCATATGGGATCGACTATTTGGTACAATATCTCCGCGCTATCCGTCTCATTTTGCAAGAAAGCTCCCACAAGGAAGAGATTGATAGTGTTGTTCAATTAAAAGCTTCACATTAAATGATTAGATGTACGACAGGCTTTTTTTTGTAGTTGCCACGATGCGGCGCTTCGACCTCGCTGGGATGGGGGGCATGCTTTCCGCAGGAGGGAGTTGAAAAAGACTTTCTAGTAACACAAAGAAGAGTAATGGCTCCACTCATTACAAAGCTTTCAAAATCGGGCAACGGCTACGCACATTTTGAATATAGGAAAAAAAGGGAATGCCCCCTTATCTTTAACCATCTGTAATCAGGAGACATCAGACTGTTTCTTTCTATAATATAACTGAAAAACGACAGGAGTGAACAGGCAAATGTCAAAAAGGTTGGAATAAGCGGATGCAAAATGGAGATGGTTTGGATTGAAAAGTTCGTTCCATCTAGTTCGGAAATGAGATCAATCTATGAATTTTGACTTTATCTATGATTTGGTTTGAGAATTTTTCCTCAAAGGCGTTTCGTTTACGGTCTGCAGTATATATAAGCTTGTTGACTGTTTTACACATCCACTTCTTTTACAGAGATAACTTCAATGTTGGATTATATTATACTGAAAAAATAAATTAGGACTTTATTCCTTTGTGAGAAGCGTTCATTCAGAGGCTAATCATCAACTTTCAATAAATAAAAGGACTATTAGACAGATTACCACAAAAAAATTAAGCGTTTTCTTTCAAATTTTTCGCACGTGTCGGCAATAGAAGGTGATATTTTAGAGACATTTTTCATATATTTCATAGGTAAAAAGGAACAAAAAAATGTTGATTTTAGTATAAGTAGACTTGAGAATCAGTCCTAATTATCGATTTTTAGAAAAGTCTACCAGTTTCGTTGACTTTGTATATTGCCAGTAATACCATAATATAGGCTAAGGAAAAGGAAAAACATGACTTAAACTTAGCGGATTCCCAATTTTGAAAAAAGGAGATGAGTATTCATGGCAGGCCAAATTCGTATGACTCCTGATCAGCTGCAAGCAAAGGCTAAGCGTTACGGTCAGAGCTCTCAGCAAATCGATCAAATTTTAAGAGATTTATCGAACTTACAAGAAGAGTTAAGAGGTGAGTGGGAAGGACGTGCATTTGAGCGCTTCGACGATCAGTTTAGAGAGTTAAGTCCACGTGTGCAAGATTTCTCTCATTTAATGCTAGAAATTCAAGAGCAACTTACTAAAACGGCTGAAGCTGTTTCGCAGCAGGATGAAGCTCTTTCTCAAAATTTCGGTCTTAGATAAGACGGCTAACGAGATAAGTAGCTTTAAAGATTGTACTTACCTTTGTATGAGCTACATGACTAAATGTTGTGTAGCTCATACTTATTAAGTGCGATAGTAACTGAAAATCAGGATGGATTGATGAAGAGTATTTTTTAGAAAAACAGTGTAGAACATTGTATTTTTTTGCCATTATTTAATTATAGAATTATTTTCCATATGGAAATGTCTGAATAAATACGAAGAAGCTGCAGGAGAGGAATATATGATGAAAAGAATAGAGCTACGGTTAATAGCATTCTTACTATTAGTACTTGTACTAGCTGCTGGTTTGTCTTACTTGGCTTTAAATCAAGTAACACAGACTAATAACGTAGATGCTGGACACAGGATGACGATTGCGTTAGTCAATGAAGATGAAGGTGCGATATTTAATAATGAGCAATTGGCTTTTGGAGATGCTTTTGTTCGTAGTGTCGATCATGACTCAAACCATGACTGGTTTGTCGTCAGCCGGGGAGTAGCGGAGAGCGGCTTGGAACGACAAACGTATGACATGATGATTGTGATTCCGAATGATTTCTCTGAAAAAGCACTCTCTATGGATTCTATTTCTCCAGAGCCCGTTACATTAAATTATAAAATTAATGCATCAGAAAATGATGAAATTAGAGCAGAGGCTGAAAGAGCAGCAAGCGACATATTAAATGACTTTAATCGACGTGTTATTGATGTGTACTTTGCTAGTGTAATTACTAACTTGCACGAGGCACAGGATCAAGTTGGCTATATTGTGAACGAGCAAGCGAAATATACAGCTACATATAATACGGCTATTCAAAGTCCATTGTCTAATTATACGAATCAGTTTAATACGGTGAAGGATTTTACAGACGTATCACGAGGTAGCTTTAGTAGTTTAGAGGATACGTTGGAATCATTCACTGATCGTTTGGCAGAAGAGATGGAATTAAGTCAAAGCTTTGTATCGAATGTGAATGATGTAACGGGTTTAACAGAGTCGAATCAAGCGTTGTCGCAAGGATTCTATGATTCTCTGAACCAATTTAATGCCACGATTAATGATGCAGATGCACAAAGGCAGTTAGATCAGCTTGTTCGTGCGAACGAGAGGATTTTTAATCAATTTCAACTCCAAGAAGAGAGTACAACCATTATTTCTGATGCCGCTCTTTTGCGAGATTATTTTGAACGAGCCAATCAGCAAGTAAGTAGCTTAGAAAAAAGTTTAAAAGAAACCCTTGAGTCGAATATGAAAAGAACGGTTTCGGATCGTTTAACAGGTATCTTCTCGAACGCGTTCGAAAATGAGTTGACGAGCTTGAACTCATTATTTAGACGGCCTGATCGAAATATGAACCGTACAATTGAAGAGCACATTAAACAATTACCATCATTAAGTATACGAGATATAGATGACTCTGGTCTATCTGAACAGATGACATTGGAATTAACGAATGTCATTGCAACAGCAAGAAAGTACAATCGCGAACGTCCAGATTTTGATTTTTCGCCAGATGATTTAGATAACAGCCATATTTTATCGACGCAAATTCAAGAAATCAAAAATCGGTTAGCTGAAACCGGAGTGATCATGACCAACTCTGTTGAATTACCAGCTAACGAAAAGACAGGACAAATTTTCACGTTGTCCATTCCGAATGAGTATGAGTTAAAGCGATTATGGTTAACATTACCAGGATCAGATGAAGTCAATTACACAGAAGTGTATCAAGAAAATGGTGAAGTGAAATTACCCGCTAATGATGAAGGTGTCTTCACTGTAAGAATCAAGCTTCAATTGAAGGATGCTAATAGTGAGATTGATGTGTTTCAACCAGCAACTTGGAGTTGGGATATGCTTCAAGAAAACATTACTGATGTTGATCTTGTAGATGAAGAGGCTGGGTATGAGGTATCTGTTGCTCCATTACTTGCAAATACAGTAACAGAGGGAACAGATGAAGAGGAACCAGAAGTCGATGAAGAGAATGGCAACCGTGAGGAAGAAGAGGATTCGGATCAAGAAGGACGAGAAGAAGAACAGCCTGATGAAGACATAGAAGAGGACAGAGACTCCGAGGATCAGGAAGAATCTGAAGACTCCGATGAGTCTGATCATCAAGATGGAGATAGCGATGAAGGTAATGACGAAGGTAATGAGGAAGAGCCTGAACCGATTATCGAAAAGGTTACAGTGATCAATAACTATATTCACCATCGCGTCATGTCACCGATATTAGATGATGGTACACAAGCGCTCATTCATGCTGTTGAGCATACAATTAGTGATTATCAGAAATTATCAGCTCTATTAGAGATTTACTTTGGTCTTGATATGAGCTCACCAGAATTAAGAGATTCATTTTCAGGGAATCGTTTATCTGACTTAGCAACAGAGTCTTCTCTCTATTATCTCTTTAATGTTCAAGAGTTAGATGAATTAATGACAAATTATGTTGTTGAACGAGTAACAGCTGGTGTTACAGCGGAAATTAGAGAGCCGATTGAACAGCTATATGAGCAAGTAAGGATCTATCATGATCGTTCAAATCGTGCTGAAGACCGCATGGATCAGCTTGTTGAGAAAATTGTTTCAACGACAGAGCAGGCGCAGATCATGAATCAAAGTCTTTCTGAAGTGTTAGAGGAAGTCATTGCATGGCGTGAACGAAGCTTGGCGTTAATTGATGAACAGTCTGATGTGCAGGCTGCGGATAATGAAGAGCAACAGGCGATTCTAGCATTAAGTAACGATTTCATGCCGCTGCTAGCAACGAGTGAGTCTCTTTCTGAACAAGCTCAAAGTAATTTCTATACGGCAGAGACCGTTTATCAAACCTTTGAAGAAATTGATAATCAAGCTACGTTGATTCAAGAAAGTGGAAATGAACTAATTAGTCAGGCTGAGGAGCTCTCTGCTAGTATGACGAATAAATTAGTAGAGGATGAAGAGTTTGCTGAGAACTTTACGGAAGTACTGGCCAACAGTCGAATTGGTGAGAGACAGAATGAGGACCTTTTAGATTTCTTATCAAGTCCTGTTCAAACAAAAAATGATGGAGTCATCGTCTCAGGTGATACATTTACTCCTTATTTTATCGTGTTAACTATCTTTATAGTAGCTCTCTTTACTGCGTATGTGATCTCAACGATCCACCAGCGCCGTTTAGAAAAGGATGAATTTGAAGGGGAACGAACCATTTTCTCACAAAATACACCTATTACGATTATTTCAGCAGGTATTGGAATAATTGAAGGTGCAACGATTGGCCTCATTTCTGGCTTCAGCTTAGGAATCGAAGGGTCTCAATTAATGTTATGGACCCTATTAATAACGACTCTTGTATTAACGATATTACTTATTTCTACTTATTTGTTACGACAATTGAAGATGTTTGGGATGTTCTTGTTACTTGCCGTATTTGGTATGTATTTATTCTTCACAAGAGCACTAGGCTCAGTATCAAGTGGAGGGTTACGCACGTATTCACCATTGCAATATGTTGAAAATGTTCTAGTTCGAGCCTTCGGTGAATCGATTAACTATCAAGCGACATTCTTTGTATTGATTGTACTTTGCCTAATAGGTGTTCTGCTTAATCTGTTGGTGTTCAACCTTTCTACAAGAAGTGAGGAGATGGACGATGAAGAGGTTTCAAAAGCTAGTTAATATCATGGTCTATATGCTCATCGCTAGCCTATTCCTACCGGCGTTCGCAGTGCTTGCTGAGGATCAGTCAAGCACTGCGGAAAGAGGGAAGTTAAATGTGGATCTCGAGCGAATTAGTGGAAGTAATCGTGAAGGCGATCAGACGAACACGGTAACCGAGCTTGAGAAAGTGTTTCCAGAGTTGTTTAGAGATGAGACGAAAGAGATCATTGATACGAAGCAGCTTGAGCAAGAAGAATGGCTTGAAGGTCTTCAACAATCTATTTTTGAAATGGAAAGTCAAACAGATGCGACGGTAGCTCGTGTTCAAGAGTCTCTTTTTACAGAAAGCTATACGGCTCCGACAACTGAAAACCGAGCAAGTGAAGATGGATCTAATGGGGGCGCTAATAACGTCCTCCTTTTCTCCATTATGGGATTTGTCACGATGATTGGCGGAGCGGTATTTATGATGATGCGACAAGTTATGGATTAGGAGAGTCGATGATGGCAAAGTCTACACATATTAATGTAACGATTGATTTTCATAATTGGGGTGGAGGCGTATATGACTTACGCATTCCAGTTCAATTAACGGTAAAGCAATTACTGCTAAGCGTTGCTGATACGCTACATATCGAGCGGACGGATTCCTCTCTATGTGCGATTAAGGTTTTAACGAAAAAATTATTTATTACGGATGATGATATGTTAAGTCATTATCCGATTACAGATGGGGATATTTTACAAGTTTTATAGACTAGAATGTGAAGGTCTGTGAAAAGGTGAAGGAGTCAACGCTATGAAGGAAAAAAAGATTCAGTTGGATTCGCTCACGCTTCATTTTCAAATTGAAGGTGAAGAGTGGCGCACAGAATTAGCCAAATCACAAACGAAGGTGAAAACGATTCAACAAATGGGACTGATTACGACACCCTCGGACTATTTTTTGCCAGTCTCGATCGAAGAGGAAGAGGATCTTTTTAGGTTTTCATTTGTGGTGGAAGATGAGAAAAAGAAATGGAAGGATATTAAGGATCTTCAACGGAATGAAAAGCTACGGTTGCTTTGGAATTTAGCTAAGCTGAAACCTTATTTATCAACTCGGACGACTTTCTTTCTCCATCCTGATAACGTCGTATTTGATGACAATTTAATGCCGTCTATTATGTATCGTGGGATTCGTCAATTGCTACCACCTTATGAAGTGAAAGAAGATCACTTCTTCCAACAATATAAATGTTTCATTCTCGCCTTATTTTCTAAACAGTATACCTTTGATGATTTATACAACGGTTCATTAAAGAAGGTGAAGGAAACAGAGTTTGAACGACATGTTCATGAGACAAAAAGTCTAGAAGAATTAATTACGTACATAAAGACGTGCTATCGCAAAGAGCAACAAAAGACGGAAAAAACGATGACGACAGTCCCGATGAAACGGTTTCGGTTATTCAAGCAATTATCGATCATTATGATTACGTTGTCTATCGTGCTGGCCGTACCGTTATTTTATTACATGTTTGTGAAAGACCCATATCAGGAAAAGTTATTAACTGCACACGGTGAATTTTTGTCGTCAGATTATAGCGCAGTCATTTCAACTCTTCGGAGAGAAGACCCTGAGCGGTTACCTTATCGGACTAAATATATTTTGGCGTACTCTTACATTCAAGTTGAGAGTTTACCAAATCGAGATAAAGAAGCGATTATGAGAAATGTCAGCTTACGAAGTGATGAGAATTATTTGCTCTATTGGATTTTAAATGGTCGTGGCTATTTTGAAGAATCGATTGAAAAGGCGATGTTTATAGATGACCCACAATTAATTATGTATGGGCTTATTAAGCAAATGGAGCAAGTTCGAAATGATCCGCAATTAAGTGGTTCAGAACGTGATGAGGAAATAAGAAGGCTTCAAGACGAACTGAATCGATATGAAGACGACTACTTGGAAGAGAATGAAGAGGAAGTAACAGAGGAAGTTCCAGTAGAAGGAGCCAATGCTGAACAAGAGCTTGCTCCAGAGCCTGATGAAGACGAAGAAATGATTGATCAAGAAGAGGAAGAAGAGTAGCGATGCAAGCTTGGCTGATTGAGAGAGGAAGAAAATCATGGAACAGACGAGACTATTAATTCTTTTTGATAAGCAGTTACACAAATGTCTTTTACCTAAAGGGATATCGAAAGAAATAACGGTAAGTAATGATTGGTCTGATACGGTCACATTTACGAGCTTAACGGAATCTTTTGTCGTTACTTGGGATGGAGAAGAGTGTGTTCTTGAAGGGGACGCCCTTCCTGATAATGGACGAACGCGATTACAAGTAGGCTCGACGGAAATAGAGTTTCTTCTTATAGAGGAAGAAGAAGTAACCGTTTATGATTTAGCAGGTGCTCAGGCGGTGACATTTGGAAATAGTGAACATCATGATATCCGGCTGGAATCGACGGATGCTGATTTTTCACTTATACGACCATCAGAAGATCGATTCTTTCAGTTAACGGTAAATAGTGGTGAAGTGTATCACAATGGTCTATGTAAGGAGCATGTTCAATCGCTTGAACCGGGAGATCAGCTCTATGTAGATGGAATCTCGATCATCATCAATGCAGAGGATATGGAGGTCAGTGGTGCCAAGGAGAAGCTAGCATCGGAGCTGACGCAGCTGGTGGAGCGGGATACGTACTACAGTGAGGAGTATCCAGATTACCATCGCTCGCCTCGCGTCATTTATCGAGAGCCAACCAAAAAGCAGACCATTGCTAAGCCGCCACCGCAACCGTCAAAGCCGAGTGAACAATTAGCGCGGACCATTGTCCCTCCTCTTGTGATGATTGCGGCGTTTGTTCTATTGACAATTTTCCAGCCGCGAGGAATTTATATTGTCGTTATGCTCGCGATGACGGTGACAACGATTCTGATTTCAGTTATTTATTATGTGAAAAACCTGAAGCAATATAAAGTAGACACAAAGGAACGGTTAGAGAGCTATCGAGAGTACTTACACCGAAAGACGAAGGAGTTATATCACATAACCGAGGAGCAGAGGCATTCCTTGAACTATCATTTTCCTCATATCGAACAAATACGAGATATGGCTGTACGAGTTGATGCAAGAATCTATGAGAAAACGATGTTTCATCATGATTTTCTGCAATATCGTACAGGATTAGGAACAGCAGAAAGAAGCTTTGAGATTGACTTTAATGAAGAAGAGTTTACTCAAGAAAAGGATGTACTCGCAGACGAAGCGAGAGAGCTTTTGAATCAGCATGAAGATTTACACGATGTTCCTGTCGTGGCCTCCTTAATGAAAGGTCCGGTTGGATATATTGGACAGCGTCATCTCGTCTTGGAGCAGCTACAGCTGCTAGTTATGCAGCTAGGTCTGTTTCAAAGCTATCATGATGTTCAGTTCATTACCGTATTTCCTGAAGAGGAAAAAGAAGAATGGAATTGGATGCGGTGGCTTCCTCATTCAAGCCTGCGTGATGTGAATGTAAGAGGCTTTGTGTACCATGAACGCTCACGAGATCAAGTTCTTTATTCGGTGTATCAGATCTTGAAGGAGCGAAAGCAATTGATCGACGAGAAAGGGAACACGAATGAAAAAACGTATTTCTTCCCACACTATGTCGTCTTGATTACGGACGAAAAGCTCATTCTCGATCATTCGATTATGGAATTCTTTAATGAAGATCCAAGCGAGCTCGGCGTTTCTCTTCTATACGTTCAAGATGTCATGCAATCATTACCAGAGCATGTGAAAACGGTTATTGATATTCGTGATTCTAAGACAGGAAATATCATCTTAGAAGAAGGCGAGCTTGTTAATCGTGCGTTTGTTCCTGATCACTTTCCGTTGAATTTCGATAAGGAGGAAGTGTCTCGTGCTCTTGCACCGATTAATCATTTGCAAAGTTTAAAGAATTCCATCCCAGAAAGTGTAACGTTCCTTGAAATGTATGGGATTGAGCGAGTGGAGGAGCTAGGTGTTTCAACGAGGTGGCGTGCAAATGAAACGTATAAGAGCTTGGCGGTTCCGCTTGGATTACGTGGAAAAGAGGACATCGTCCAGCTTAATCTTCATGAAAAGGCTCACGGGCCACACGGGCTTGTTGCTGGGACAACTGGGTCAGGTAAGTCTGAAATTATTCAATCGTACATTTTGTCTTTAGCTGTTAACTTTCATCCATACGAAGTAGCTTTTCTATTAATTGACTACAAAGGTGGAGGAATGGCGAATTTATTTAAGAAGCTCCCGCATTTAGTTGGAACGATTACGAATTTAGATCGTAGTCAATCATTGCGTGCGTTAGCTTCTATTAAGGCGGAGCTTCAAAAGCGCCAGCGTCTTTTTGGAGAAAACGATGTAAACCATATTAATCAATATCAAAAGCTATATAAGCAAGGGAAAGTCCAAGAGCCGATGCCACACTTATTTTTAATTTCGGATGAGTTCGCTGAGTTGAAGTCGGAGCAGCCTGATTTTATGAAGGAGCTTGTTTCAACGGCGCGTATCGGTCGATCATTGGGCATTCATTTGATTCTTGCTACACAAAAGCCAAGTGGGGTTGTCGACGATCAGATTTGGTCGAATTCAAAATTTAAGTTAGCGTTAAAAGTACAAAATGCTAGTGATTCAAATGAAATATTGAAAACACCAGACGCTGCTGAAATTACATTGCCTGGTCGTTCCTATTTACAAGTAGGAAATAATGAAATATATGAGCTATTCCAAAGTGCATGGAGTGGTGCTGATTATATTCCTGATCAGGACGATTATGAATTAGTGGATACGACGATCTATGCGATTAATGATCTAGGGCAGTATGATATCTTAACAGAAGATTTAAGTGGTTTAGGTCAGAAAGAACAAGTTGAGAAGGTGCCTACGGAGCTCGATGCTGTGATTGATCATATTCACGATTATACGACGAAACAGGACATTGCGCCATTGCCACGTCCGTGGCTTCCACCGCTTCCTGAGCATTTAACGACAGAAGAGCTTCACCCTATTAGCTTTGAAGAGGCTTGGGAAGAAGAGAAGAGGCCGTTGCAAGTGACGATTGGTTTACTCGATCAGCCTGAGCTTCAGTCACAGAAGCCGTTAACTCTAGATTTAACAAAGGATGGTCATATTGCTGTCTTTTCAAGTCCAGGGTACGGGAAATCGACGTTCTTACAAACGGTTGTAATGGATTTAGCCAGACAACATCACCCTGAGCATTTTCATGTATACTTGCTCGATTTCGGGACAAATGGTTTGTTACCGTTAAAGGGTTTGCCACATGTGGCTGATACATTTTTAGTTGATGATAGTGAGAAGGTTGGAAAGCTGATACGTTTGTTATCGACAGTCATGAAAGAACGAAAGCAGCTTTTAAGTCGGTATGGTGTCGCTAATTTATCGATGTATGAAAAGGCGAGTGGGGAAGTTGAACCGAATCTATTAATCGTCATTGATAACTTTGACACTGTTCGAGATACGGATTTCTCTGAGGAGTTCGAGAAGCTTGTGACGCAAATCGCTCGTGAAGGTGCAAGTGTTGGGGTTCATTTAACGATTAGTGCAGGACGACAAGGGGCTATGCGCATTCCGTTATTATCAAATATTAAGACTCAAATCCCACTTTACCTGATTGAACAAACAGAAGCGCGCTCGATTATTGGTAGAACCGAACTAGAGATTGAAGAAATCCCAGGACGCGGTCTAGTGAAGCTAGAAGAGCCAGCACTATTTCAGGCGATGCTACCTGCTGAAGGAACAGAGCCATTAGAAATAATCGATTCAATCCAAACGACTGCTAAGAGCATGGATGAATATTGGCAAGGAGAGCGTCCTGAGGAGATTCCGATGATGCCAGAAGGGGTCATTGAGTTTGAGAAGTTTAGGCAGAGTAAGAAAGTAAAAGAGCTTGTAAATCAGCAGCAGCTTCCTCTAGGTCTGGAGTTTGAGGAGGTTCAGCCGTTGGCATTTGCTCCGAACAAATTTGGACAGTTCATCGTCGTAAGTGACCGTAAAGACGGGTTAAGAAGGATGAATCAGTCTATCTTAAAAAATATGATGCTTCTGAAAGATGATTATCAGCTCATGCTCCTTGATACGAGTGATAAAGAGTTATCCGAAGTAGCAACAGAGGTGAATGCTTATATTTGTGAAACAGAAGGTCACAAGACGGTTAAAAATGATTTATTAAGTGAGATCAAGATTCGAATGACTCAAGGGACAGAAGGAATGCCGAGTTGGCTCATCTTTATAACGGATTTAGAAGATTTCTGTCAAAGTAGTGAGCTCACAATAGAGGAAATGACTACATTCTTTGAGCAGGGAGCTAAGCTAGGACTCTACTTTATTTTGGCAGGAGATTATAGCTTTATTGGAATAAGCTTTGATCCAATTGCTAAATATGTTCGAACGCAAGCCATTGTGGGACTTATTAGCATGAGATTGTCTGATCAAGACATTTTCAAGCAAGCATATATGGCCAAGGAAAAATACCCTAACGCATATGAATGCTATTACGCAATGGATCATCAGCATATAAAATTAAAAATCCCTGAATAAGGAGGCTGGAGGAGAATGAGTTATTTACATACATTACAATCGAAAAGAAATCGAGTTTCGAACCAAATGTATACGAAACAGCAACAGCATTCCGTTGCGTCTGATGAAGTGTCCAGGTTAACGACAGCTTTGTCTAATTTACAAGCAGAGGTCTCTGACTTAAGATCGTCAAAGTCAAAGATTGATAAGCTCTCAATTCAAACGAGTAGATGGAAGGGGAAGAATGAATCGACTTTTTCAAACCGATACTCTTCCTATCAATCGACTGTTAACAGCTATTCAAACAAAGCCGATGATGCGAAGGAGCGAGTGGCTGATGATCTTCGTAGGGCGGAAGAACGAAAAAACTCGCTTGCATCAGATATTACTAATCTACAATGGTCACTAAATTCTCTGGATAATCAAATAAGATGGGAACGCGTTGCTCAACAGAAAGGGTGAAGAATATGGGAGCAGAAGTTAAGATTAATATTGAAGTGTTTCGTGCAAATGCTGAGAAGCTTAGAGGCTCATTATCGCAGCTAGAATCAAAAATGAATGTGAATAAAGCGCTTGGACAAACGAATATTTCTCCTTTCACAGATGATGTTGAAAAGTTTGCCGAAGCATTGCAGCTTATAAAGAGATATAAGCAATTGATCGAAGTAGATGTAGGCATTTTAAAAGAAACAGGAGAAGCTATGAAGGAAAATGATGAGCAATTAGCTTGTCAATATGTCCATTCAACGACGGGATCACAACCTTTACCATACTAAGGGAGGAGGCGAAGCGAATGAGTCATAAAGTAAAGCTAGAAGAAGTTACGCAATTTTCAGATGAACAGTACAATGAAACGATGAATCTATTAGATGGAATTGGAGAAGTTCGATCTAATATAGATCAAATCATTCAAATGGATACATTCCAAGGTGAAGCGGCCGACTGCTCAAAAGCATATTTTAATGAAATACACATAACGATTCTGCAAGCGTTTGAAGATTTGTTCACAGCTCTATCAACGACAACAGACAATCATATAGATGCCTTTCAAGCGAATGTTGATGCCAATGATTCAGCTATTATTGAGAGCAACTATTTAGAGGAGCAAGTTACCAAAATCGATGACCATTATGATGAGCTAGCTCAAGTCTCAAATAACATTAACCGAATTATCCAAAGTGTATCTGATATCTCAACGGCAACACAGCCTAGCCTAAATAATGTCTCAAGCCATCAAGAGGATGTTATTGAAGTCCCAACGAAATTGGATAAGAATCTATCTGAATTTACGAGTAGTGGCAAGAATGATATAAATAACATTAATACGGTTATTTCAGAGATTGAGTCGCTAATCAGTCAGATAGAGGCTCAGAGAGGATCGGCTCAAAGTAATAGTAATTGGTTTAAAGAGGGATTGGATTGGGTTTATGGGAATGAGGGGATTTTACAAGATGGAGCAAGGGCTGGAGCTGCAACAAGGACGTTTTCTTCAAGTTCGTCAATGTATCGCGCTGGGCAATATGGAGGACTTGAAACATCTCAACACCGAACTTCAAATGGAACAGGATATCGGATAAATGCGACAAGTGACGCATTAGAACAGCTTGGAGTGAAGCCGGATGGCCAAGCAAGACGAGATTTGAATAAACGATTGCCGAAGAATGGTCAAACGTTAACTGTGGCGCAGCAAGAACGAGCAAGAACTAACCAAACAACATTACGAGCAGCTGACCAAAGACCAGGACGAACAGGTTGGACAAACACGGGTCAGCAGGCATTAAATATGCATCCTGAGTTACGATATTTTGGTAGTGGATCTAATGCGATTACTACTGTGGGATCCGCTATAGACTCAGCAAAATCTATCTCGCATGGAGCAGGAAGTGGTGCAGTAGGGGCATTTACAGACTTTTTTAAGAAGAGTACAAATACTGCTTCAAAGGTTGCAAAAGGAGCCGGAGTTTTCGGAGCTGCGTTGAGTGGCTTAAGTAACTATCAAAACGCTCGAGATGACGGTCTATCTGTTGGGAAAGCATTAGCAAGAACTGGTGTTGAAACAACGATTGACTTAGCAGTGGGGGGAGCTGTGCAAGGAGCATTTACGGCTGCTGGTACAGTATTAATACCAATACCTGGTGTAGGAACTGCTGTTGGTGCAGGTTTAGGTATTGTTGCAAATAGTTTATTAAATGTAAAATTTGGGAAATCAGAGAAGTCGGTAATGGATCGTGTGAAAGGTTGGTTTAAATAAGTGACTTTAAATAAATTTAATGAAAAAGATTATTTAGTATTAAGAAAACCCTTTGAGTCAAATAGGCAGAGCCCGGCATCTTTAAGCAGAATCTTTATTCTGTGTGTGTTCTGTCAAGCGTTACTACTCTTTTTAGAGTTCTTTGTGGCAAGTTATTCCATGTTTCCAAATATAGAAAAGATAGTTTGGTGGCATCTAATTTTCTCTGTTGTGTTGGTAGTTGTTTCAGTTGTTTTTTCTGTTCCAAAAGTCTTTAATAAATATCAGAAAAGCCAATATTTACTGAGTATTCTTGTTTCCCATAACATTTTCACAGTATCTACATTTATTTTAGTATTAGCATGTCTTGGAACAATGGTCTCAAATAACCAAGATGCTAATCAATTGCAGTCACTTGCATTTGTTATGCTAGTTGTGGGGGTACTAGTATTCTTAATTACGTGTTTTCGATTTTATATTTTACTAAATAGAGGACATTATCGTATAGATTCTTCTAATGATAGATTAAGAAGTAAATTTGAGACTAAGTCTTATTTGCCAACTGTTATCATATTCAGTTTAGCCTTTGTTTATATTATGCAATTTGTTTTTCTACAAATTGACATTGTTCAAGTTGAACTATTATTCATCATTACCATTTTGATACTTATATTTTATGTAATGTTATTTGTTTTACCTGAACAACTCGTCATTCTCTATTGTAAATATCGATTCAAAAGCTTCAACTTTGAATCGAATGGCAGGTATTTAAATCGAATCCAAGAAACAGAGGAAGACGAAAAAACGCATAATAACTGATTATAGAAAGGATGAACGAAATGACCATCGAGAAACGTGCACTTCAATTTGATAATCTACTAGTCTACGAAAAAACACAGCTACGCACCGATTGGCAGGAAGGCTTTTTTATGATGGAGGATTTATTGCTTTCTGAAGGGATCTATAAAACAGGGCCTGTCTTTTTCTCTGTTGCACCTGCAGAGGGAGAAAAGTCTTTTGGTCATTTTACGTATTATCTACCGATTAATGAAGCCGTTCGTTTGGAGGATGAACCTGATTTTCGTTTTGAGGGGACATTTCGTATAGAGGATGCTCTAGTATTGCGACAAGCTAATGAAGAGGTTGATTTCCACGCAGCTAATGATCGAGTACGAGAGTATGCCACTGAACAAGGAATCCTGTTAGAGGATACTTTTTATTGTGTGTTATTAGAAGTGTATGGTGATATGATCATTGATTTATATGTACCGATTCAAGGGAGAGGCGAGTAATTATGATCGATAATCATACTATTGCCTATCGAAATGTTGTATCAAAGTATTATCAATTTGTGCCGGAGGAAATTGAACTTGCTTTTCAAGATTTTGAAGCGTTGTTAGAGAAGCATCAATACCATCCAACGGGTACGGTTTTTTTCTCTATTATGAGTGATCCTACGGAAGAAATTATGACTGCGGAAATTTTCTTTGGAATAGAGGAAGAGCAATTTGCGCTTGAATCAGAAGATTATTTACGATTTCGTAGCTACTTTTCGGTGAAGCCGATGTTCATGACGCGTGTAGAAGGGGATATTCAGGAACAAGCACAAGTGAAATATTGGGAGTTAATTGAACGATTGAATCAATTGGGAGTTGAGCAAGCCACTCCTGTCTTTGTGGAATATAAACGAACACATTCAGATCAATCGTATATTGAGATGAGTGTAGGATATCGATGACAATACTAGAGGGAGGCAAAAATATGAAAAGGTTATTGATGACCATTATTTTCCTAATAGGTATGACCTTAGTTGGCTGTAGCTCTGAGGATACGAATACAGATGAGGAAGGGGTCGATGTAATTTTGGAAGAAGAAAATCAAGACGGAGTTGAAGAAGAGGATAACTTCATAGATGACGAAGAGGCATCTGCAATTGAGGAAGAAGAATTAGATGTAACCGATGATGAAGACTCTGCTGCTATAGCAACTGAAGGCTTACAGCTTCAAGTAAATAAAATCGACCAAGAAGCCGGGGTAACGATTGAAAATCATCCACTGTATGCGGATATTAATGAGCTTGTCACAGCTGATCCAGAGATGGGTATCCCGAATGATTTTAGTGTCGTTCCACTTGATATTTACATAACAGAGGAAGGAAGCAGTTTGTTCTTCTTAGCGGTGAATCGGCTAGACATACCGATTACAAATGCTTCATTCGATTTTACATTAGGGAATACGGATGGTGAGCTCGTGTTTGATCAGGTAGACATTTATTTGAGTGAAGAGGAGTTTGGTGTTATTGAACCTAATCATACCCTTCCTTTTTTTCTCGACCTGACTCCAGAAGGCGAGGAATTATATGAATCATTAACAATGGATAATGTGTTCATGGATATTGAGAACTTTTCAATGGATGTCGAGGAATAACTGATGGTATGGATGAACAATCAATTGATTGTTCATCCTTATTTTTGAATAATCAGGTTTGCTGTTTTTTAGTTAAATAAACATATTACACTTTAAACTTTGCTAGAACTTCCTTCAATTCAGCTGCTAAATGGCTCAAACCTTGTGCGGATGAGGATACCTCTTCCATTGAAGCGAGCTGCGTTTCTGATGAGTGGGCGATCTCCTGTGTTCGGTTAGAATTTACTTCTGTGATTTGGGCAATTTCGTTAAAGGCTGCTGTGACTTCTTCAGCGCCTGCGGACATTTCCTCAGATGTAGCAGCCATGTTTGAAATTTGGTCAGCAACTTGATTGGTTAACTCAATAATTTCGCTAAACTGTTGTTTGGTCTTTTCGGCAATGGTTAATCCTTCGCTTACTTCACTTGTAACGGCGTTCATCGACTCATTCGAATGTTCAATATCGAGCTGAATTTCGTTAATAATGTTTGAAATTTGCATCGATGATTGTTGCGAATCCTCGGCAAGCTTTCGAACTTCGTCTGCTACGACCGCAAACCCTTTTCCATGACTTCCCGCTCTTGCTGCTTCAATTGCCGCATTTAATGCTAACAGATTTGTTTGCTCAGCAATACCTGTAATGACATTTAAAATGTTACTAATATCCTTCGATTTAACGGCTAGCTTTTTCGTAATGTCGTCCGTTTCTAATACGGACTGTTGGATGACGTTCATTTGTTGAATGTTTTGCTCTACAGAACGTCCACCTTCCTGGGCCTTTTCAATTGTTGTTGAAGCTGTTTCTGAGACAAATGAAGCGGACTCGGCCATGTCTTGCACGCCTCTTGCTACTTCATCAAGTGATACCAAGCTCTCCTTAACTCCTGTTGCTTGCTGAGTCGATCCTTTTGCCACTTCTTGAATCGATCCAGCGATTTGCTCAGTCGTTTGAGACGTTTGCTCAGAGGTTGTCGATAGCTCTTCTGCCGAGGCAGCAACGGTATCCGTGCTCGTGTTCACTTGCTCGACTAACGCTTTCAAATGTTCAGTCATTTGGTTCGTATGGTGAGCTAAAGCACCAATTTCATCTTCTTTTTTGATGAATAGTGGTTCACTCGTCAAATCACCTTTGGCGACGTTTTGAACGTGACTTGTAATTTGGCGGATCGGACGGCTAATATTTCTGGCGATTACTAAAGCTAAGCCACTAATGATAACGGATGCGATAATCATGATGATAATGGATGTCCATTTAACGGTTTCTGCTCCTGCTAGGACGACGTTCATCGGAGTGAAAAAGTAGATGCTGTAACCGGCAGTTGGTATCGACGCGTGTGCGACTAAGCTTTCCTCTCCGTTCGCTTGAACAATTGATGTTCCACTATCTTCGCTACCCGATTCAAATAAAGTCATTAAATCACTTTCAAGGTTAGCTTCAGTGATGTGTAAGCCAACTAAATCCTCGTTGGGGTGTGATTGAATGATATCTTGATCATCGATAAAGACTGTATGGCTATTTGCATTTGCTGAATCTAACAGAAACTGTTCGATCAACGCTTCAAAGTTAACAGAAGCAGACATGACTCCTAGTCTATTGCCAGAAGAATCATGAACAGGCGTAGCGACAACAACGATGCGATTACCAGTAGCGTTAGATGTTAGAACGCTAGACATATTCTGATCGCCAGCCATCCCTTCTTGAAAGTAGTCACGGTCAGAAAGGTCAAGAACGCCAATGTGTTCTTCTGTTGTATGTGCTTCAACGATACCTTCAGCTCCAGTGAAGACGACCGTCTCATAGGTCTGGTCTTGTGCTTTAACTGTATTCATTAATTGGAGTGTATCATCTAAATGATCACTTCGAATCGCATTGGATTGTGCGATAATCGAAATTTCATCAAGTCGTTTTACAAGCCATTCTTCCATCCCTTGAACCGTACTTTCGGCTTGCACTCCTAACAACATTTCTTCTTTCATAATTAATTCCTCACGACTAGATTGATAGATAAGTGAAGATGTAATGATGAGTGGAATAATACCAATTGATACAAAAGCTAAGACAAATTTAACATTGATTGACTTTTTGATTTTAGATAATAAATTCATTCGATCCTCCTGAGTAAAAGCTTTAATAGGATAATTGTATCACCTTTACGTAGTAACAAATACCCGGTAAAAATTAACCTTAGTGACCGTTTTTTGTAAAAAAATCTATTTAAAAAAATAATAGGTGCCATATGTAAATGAATAGTAAATATGAATAGTACGAGGTGCATGAAAATCAATGGGTGATTTGAGTACAGCTAAGGAGCATAAAAGCTAGATTTATTAGATGTATCTTACTACTTTAAGCAAGAGTACATTTAAATTTACAAAACCTTTACAAAAACTTTACATATCATTCATGTACATAGGTTGTTATTTTCTTTAGGATGGTTGAGGGGAATAAAGATGTTAAAACATGTCGAATGAATAGAAGAAGGGATGATTGTATTGGATGTGCAATCCTTATTATTTATGTTCTTTGGGGGACTGGGGATCTTCTTATTTGGGATAAAATATTTAGGAGATGGTCTACAAAAGGTTGCTGGAGATGGACTTAGAGACTTACTAGAACGCTTTACGTCGAACCCGATTATGGGTGTGTTTGCTGGGATTTTTGTTACGGTTTTACTGCAAACAAGTACAGGGACGACGGTTCTAACAATTGGTCTTGTCAATGCAGGATTTATGACGTTGAAACAAGCGATTGGGGTTATTATTGGCGCGAATATTGGTACGACCGTAACTGCATTTATTATCGGAATCAAAATATCGACCTATGCTTTGCCGATTGTTGCTGTCGGAACCTTTTTCATTTTCTTCTTTAAAAATCGTAAGCTAAATAATTATGGGCAAGTTATCTTCGGGTTTGGTGCTTTGTTTCTAGGTTTGAACTTAATGAGTGATGGATTAAGCCCGTTAAGAGATGTACAAGCATTTGCTGATTTAACGGTTAGTATGAGTAACAATCCACTACTTGGTGTGTTAATTGGAACGATTTTTACGATTGCGGTTCAGAGTTCAACTGCTGCGATTGGTTTATTGCAAACTCTTTTTGGTCAAGGATTAATGGAGCTAGATGCGGCATTACCAGTCTTATTTGGTGATAATATTGGAACGACGATTACAGCTGTCCTAGCGTCAATTGGAGCATCAATCGCAGCTAAGCGAGCGGCGTTAACACATGTTATCTTTAACTTGGTTGGTGCGACGATTGTTTTAATTTTATTAGTACCTTTTACAAGGCTGATTGAGTTTATACAAGGTCAATTAGGGTTAAATCCTGAAATGACGATTGCGTTTGCGCATGGGATATTCAATGTGTCTAATGCGTTGATTCAACTCCCTTTTGTCGCAGTGTTAGCATGGATCGTCATGAAGCTTATTCCGGGTGAGGATTCAGCGATTCCATATAAAACGGTTCATTTAGATGAACAATTTATTAGACAATCACCAGCGATTGCATTAGGACAAGGGAAGAAAGAAGTGCTTCGCATGGGTGAGCTGTCTGAAAAAGGGTTAGAGGAAGTTAGTCAATATTTTAAGACTCAAGGTAAGAAGCATGGTGAACTGATTCCACAATACGAGGATGCGATCAATAATTTAGATAAGAAGATTACCGATTACCTTGTGCAAGTATCTTCGCATTCGTTGTCTGGAGTTGATTCGAAAATTCATCACACGCTTATGAATGCGGTTCGTGATCTTGAACGAATTGGTGATCATATGGAAAATATCATGGAACTCATTGAATATCAAATTACAAATAAAGTGAGATTTTCGGATTCGGCTGTTTCTGGATTAGAGGAAATGTTTGAATTAACGATCTCAACGTTAAGGCAATCCATTAAAGCACTTGAAACAGATGATCTTACTGAAGCGAGAGCGGTTTTAGAAAAGGAAGAGAAGATTGATAAAATGGAGCGTGAACTTCGGAAGCGACATATTAAACGTGTCAATGAAAATCAATGTACAGGCTCTGCAGGGATTATTTATGTCGATATTGTTAGTAATTTAGAGCGTGTCGGTGATCATGCTGTGAATATTGCCGAAGAGGTCATTGGTGAAGGATAAACGAACGTTATAGTAGGGCATTGAAAAAAGTAGAAAGCAAACTTTTTCAATGTCCTTTTCTATAGTTGCTTTTCTGTATGAAATCAACTAACATATAAGTGTTTGCTTATATATTAATGATAGGAGGCTTATTTTGCATGAAATTAGAAATTTTTGATCCGGCGATGTGTTGTTCAACAGGGGTTTGTGGTCCTTCTTTAGATACTGATCTTACGAGAGTAGCATCGGCCGTTTATTCTTTAGAGAAGAAGGGCTATCAAGTGAAACGGTATCAATTAACCAATGATGCTGATCAGTTTGTTAGCAATCAAAAAGTGAATCGTCTATTGAATGAGAGAGGTCCAGATTCGCTACCGATTGTTTTGGTAGATGGACAAGTAGAGAAGATAGGAGAATATCCGTCAAATGAAGAGTTAGCCAAATGGTTTCATTTACGAGAAGATGATTTGAAGGAAAAACCTAAAGTACGTCTACCCATTGACGTTACTCCATTAAACTAACATTGGGAGAAGGGTTTCGTATGTTTCAAATGTTTAGTCCGAATGATGTAAAAACGAAATTTTTATTTTTGACAGGTAAGGGCGGTGTAGGAAAAACATCAACGGCTTGTGCAACTGCTGTTGGGTTAGCTGATCAAGGAAAGAAGGTACTCTTAATTAGTACAGATCCCGCTTCTAATCTTCAAGATGTGTTCCATTTGTCATTAGAAAGTAAACCGAAAAGCATTCCTGAATTACCGAATTTATCTGTAAGTAATATTAACCCAGAACAATCTGCCCATACCTATCGTGAGAGGGTAATCGGTCCTTACCGAGGTCAATTACCTGAAGCTGTTGTCGAAACAATGGAGGAGCAGCTATCAGGTGCGTGTACGGTTGAAATTGCTGCATTCGATGAGTTTACGAATTTTCTTACAAATGAGGAAGTCGTTGAAGCGTATGATCATATTATTTTTGATACAGCGCCGACAGGACATACGCTACGTCTGTTGTATTTACCGACTGCATGGGATGATTTTTTACGAGAAAGTACACACGGTGCCTCTTGTTTAGGTCCCTTGTCTGGATTAGAAGGAAAGCAGGAGTCATATTCGAAAGCTGTTGGGGCACTTGCTAACCAAACGAAAACAACGTTAATACTCGTTGCACGTCCTGATCGCTCCTCTTTACTAGAGGCTGATCGAGCTGCGAGGGAGCTTCAAATGATTGGAATTGCGAATCAATTGCTTATTGTTAATGGCTTATTTCTCCATTATACAAAAGGCGATGAAGTATCAGAGTCCTTTTATTTTCGACAGCAACAGGCGCTGGAGAGTATGCCACCTAAATTAGAGTCGTTACAAGCTTGCTCCTTACCGTATGTACCTTATTCATTAACAGGTGTCAATCAGCTTCGGAAATTATTTAAATTACAAAAGAAGGAGATTGTTGAAAGGGATAGGCAGCGTACATCGATTGCTGATGTTCTAAGCTTAAAGGATGTGATTGAGGATCTTTCTGCTTCAAATAAGAAGTTAATATTTACAATGGGAAAAGGAGGAGTAGGGAAGACGACCGTTGCATCTGCAATTGCAGTAGGATTGGCGGAAAAAGGTCATAACGTTCACTTAACAACAACAGATCCTGCCGCTCACTTAGAGTATCAATTTGAAAACGAATTAAATCATCCTCATTTAACGGTCAGTCGAATTGATCCTAAGCAGGAAGTTGAGCATTATAAAGAAGAAGTAGTACTACATGCGAGTGAGAAGCTAGATGAAGATAGTCTAGCTTATTTACAAGAGGATTTAGACTCTCCCTGTACAGAGGAAATCGCTGTTTTTCAGGCTTTTGCTGATGAGGTGGCGAGAACAGAAAGTGAAGTGGTTGTCATTGATACAGCCCCCACAGGTCATACACTTTTATTATTAAATGCGTCAGAATCATACAGTAAGGAGATGGCACGATCGACAGGTGGAGAAGTGTCAGAAAGTGCTAAAAAACTTCTTCCTCAAATTCGTAATGCAGCTGAGACTGAGGTCATTATCGTTACGCATGCGGAAGCGACACCTGTCTTGGAAGCAAAGCGATTGCAAGACGATTTACAGCGTGCAAGTATTACGCCTAGATGGTGGGTTATTAATCAAAGTTTAGCGAAAATTCATTCAACAGATCCACTTTTGAACGCTAAGGCTGATAGTGAGAGAGAATGGATTAAGAAGGTTGATAACGAACAAGCTGAGAAATGTGCAGTTATTCCATGGATTCATGAAGAAAAGCTAGGGTACGATAAGCTGAAAGAATACGCAACGATTAATGGAGTATGTATAGATAGATAAAGGAAGGTGGAATAGGTCATGGAGAAAGAATATCATGAGCTAGTGAAGAATCGGATCTATATTGGTGGAGCTGATGATGTAGGGACCGTTCAACAAAATGAGAAGGTAGATGTCGTATTTGATCTACGTGCAGAGTCTCGGGAGGAGGATGTAGCATACAATCGTGTTCATTGTCCAATCGTTGATGATGCTGATAAACAGGATGAATCGGTAAAGGAATCGATTGAACAAATCGTCCAAGCGTATGAAGAAGGAGAAAATGTGTATGTTCATTGTCAAGGAGGCAGTAATCGAACAGGTACAGTTGCTGTTGGTACATTGCTGACCTTAGGTGAAGCGAGTACGATAGAAGAGGCAGAAGAGCTAGCGAAGCAAGCACGTCCGAAAATTAACATTAAGCCAGAAATGAAGGAAACGCTAAAGCGACTCTTTCCTAAAGCTTAATAAATGATCAATCGAAAAGCGCTTGGATGGGGTTCCAAGCGCTTTTCAGCATTGTCGAATGAATACTTTTTTGGGATGAGTATTCGATGCTAGTATATCGGCACATCGGAGCTCGGACAATGGGATTTACTCTTTTTTTACAAAATTTACGTAAAGTTTAGATTTTACTTCATTTAATTAATGATCAAAAAAGAAACCGTTGTCATTTTCTTGTATTCATATTATGATGAATACATAAAGAATGCGTAGAAAAATTTTAGTTAGAGAAATAACAACGTTATTATTTTGAGGAGGATATGAAATGAAACCGTTTATTCACGATGATTTTATGCTGCAAAATAAGGTAGCGAAGAAGCTATACCATGAACATGCCGCACATATGCCGATTTTCGATTTTCATTGTCACTTAAGCCCACAAGAGATTAGTGATAACCATCAATTTTCGACGATCTCGGAGATTTGGTTACATGGTGATCATTATAAATGGAGAGCGATGAGAACGTTAGGGATTGATGAGCAGTATGTGACAGGTTCCGCATCGGATGAAGAGAAATTTCAGCAATGGTCAAATACGGTTCCGAATACGATTGGTAATCCATTGTATCATTGGACACACCTTGAATTGAAACGATATTTCGGAATTGACGAGCTATTAAATGAGCATACGAGTAAGCGGATTTGGGAAGCAACGAATGAGCAGCTACAACAGCCTGAATTAACGACCCAAAGCATTATTGAAAAGTCAAACGTTCGTGGGATTTGTACAACAGATGATCCGACAGATAACTTGGAATACCATAAACGAATTGCGCTTAATCAAGACATTAAGACAGTTGTATTGCCTACGTTCCGACCTGACAAGGCGATCGAAATTCAGCAGGAAGGCTTCCAAAGCTATATTCAAAAACTAGGAGAGTCAGCGGATATCTCGATTCAGCGTTATGATGATGTACTGAAAGCGTTAGAAAGTCGAATGAATGTCTTTGCTGAAGTAGGGTGTGTCGTTTCTGATCATGGAATTCAAACATTACCATTCGAATCGGTTACGAAAGAGGAAGCTGATCGTATTTTTGAAAAACGAATGAGTGGTGAGCATATTACAGAGCGAGAAATTGAGAAATATCGTACGTATACAATGATCTTCTTAGGAAAGCAATATCATCAACGTGGCTGGGTCATGCAGCTTCACTTAGGAGCAATTCGAAATAATAATAAACGAATGTTTCATAAGCTAGGTCCAGATAAGGGCTTTGATTCGATGTACGATTTTAATATGGCTGCGTCATTAAATGGCTTTTTTAATAAGTTAGATTCGACTGATCAATTGCCGAAGACGATCGTCTATAATTTAAATCCGATTCACAATGAGGTGATCGCGACAACGATAGGTAACTTCCAGTCATCTGATGCGCGAGGGAAGCTCCAATTTGGATCAGGCTGGTGGTTTAACGATCAAAAGGTAGGTATGGTCAGACAAATGACGGATCTAGCGAATCATGGGTTACTTAGTACATTTGTTGGGATGTTAACGGATTCAAGAAGTTTTCTGTCTTATACACGTCATGAATATTTCAGACGAATTCTATGTAATGTAATAGGTGAGTGGGTAGAGCTTGGTGAAGCTCCTGAGGATTATACGTTACTTGGGAAAATGGTTGAGGACATTTGCTTCCATAATGCCAATCAATTCTTCGGTGTAGAGCTTGAGCGATAACGAGAATAAGGAGGGACGAAGATGACGACTGTTGCAGATTACTTGCAAGTTCACACAAAAGATAATGTAATTGTTGCTCTGAAAAACTATGAAACTGGTGAACGGATCTCCTTTCAGAATCAAGATGTTACATTACGAGAAGCCGTTGAAACAGGGCATAAAATTGCGATTCGACCGATTGAAAAAGGCGAGAACATCATTAAATATGGTTACCCAATTGGTCAAGCTACGAATAAGATTTCAATCGGTGATTGGGTTCATACACATAATGTCGCGACGAACCTGTCGGGTACGTTAACCTATGAATATAAGCCGAAAAATCTCTCTTTTCAGTCATTGCAAACAGATCGAACCTTCCAAGGCTATGTCAGAGCGAATGGTGATGTCGGCATTCGGAACGAAATTTGGGTGATTAATACCGTTGGCTGTATTAATAAAACGTGTGAAACCGTAGCTAAGACGGCAAATGACATGTATAAAGGCGAGAACATTGATGGTGTCTATCACTACCCTCATTTATTTGGCTGTTCACAGCTTGGAGATGATTTGCATAATACGCAAAAAATCTTAAGTAATTTAGTTCATCATCCGAATGCGGCGGCTATTTTGGTAATGGGACTAGGCTGTGAGAACAATTACATTGAGTTTTTTAAGCAAGTGCTAGGTGATTATGATGAAAAGCGGGTTCGTTTTATTGAAGTGCAGCAGGTTGATGATGAAATTGAAGAAGGATTAGATGCAATGGAAGAGCTTGTTTCCTATGCGAAAACCTTCAAGCGTCAGCCTGTTCCAATATCGAAGCTGAAGGTTGGTTTGAAATGCGGTGGATCTGATGGGTTTTCAGGCATTACAGGAAATCCGTTATTAGGAGCTTTCTCTGATAAATTAATTGCCCATGGTGGCTCAACGATCTTAACCGAAACGCCTGAGTTATTTGGTGCAGAGCAAATTCTTATGGAACGTGCACAGGATGAGGGTGTTTTTCATAAAGTCGTCGACATGGTCAATGGCTTTAAAGAGTACTTTATCAAGCATGATCAAAATGTGTATGAAAATCCATCGCCTGGGAATAAAAAAGGTGGGATTACAACATTAGAAGAGAAATCACTCGGCAATGTTCAAAAAGGTGGATTTGCGCCGGTTGTTGATGTGCTTGATTACGGAGGGAGGATGAAGGAAGCTGGCTTAACCCTTCTTGAAGGACCAGGAAATGATCTAGTCTCTGTAACGGCATTAGCTGCATCTGGTGCGCACATTGTACTCTTTACAACAGGACGTGGAACGCCGTTTGGTGGACCTGTTCCAACAGTGAAAATATCAACGAACTCGGCCCTTTACAATAAGAAGAGAAGATGGATTGACTTTAATGCAGGACAATTAGTGGAAGGAAAGGATAAAGACGAATTAACGGATGAGTTTTTTGACTATATAGCCGCGCTTGCATCAGGTGAAGTGCAAGCAAACAATGAAAAATATGGCTTTAAAGAGATTTCTATTTTCAAAGATGGTGTTATTTTATAGGGGGAAGGAGTGTGAAAGATGAAGACATTGACGAAGCAGTTGTTGGAAACGGAAGGCTCACAAAGTGCTGAATATGTTGAGCTTGATCATTTACCAGAAAAGGTTCTTCAGTTTGGAAAAGGTAATTTTCTTCGGGCTTTTGTGGATTGGCAAATTCATCAGCTGAATAAGCAGCATTTGTTCAATGGGAAAGTGGTGATTTATCAGCCTTCCCCACATGGACAGTCAAAGGTGTTCTTAGAGGATCAGGATTTTCTATATACAGTGGTTCTTCGTGGAATTGAGAATGGAAAGAAGGTTGATACGAGTGAAGTAATTTCATCTGTTTCACGTTCATTATCCTATGATCAATGGTCGCACGCTTTGAAGCTTGCGAGTTCAGAAGAGCTTGAGCTTATTATTTCGAATACGACGGAAGCTGGAATCACTTATGTAGCAGAAACACCACCTAACCAGGAGGACATTCCGAAGTCGTTTCCGGCAAAGCTGACGATGTTCTTATTTGAACGTTATCAACGCTTAGGTGAACGAAAGGCCCCTGGGCTTACGATTTTACCTTGTGAGTTAATTGAGCAAAACGGAACAAAGCTCAAGGAATATACGATGAAATATGCGCGAGACTGGCAATTACCAGTAAGTTTTATTGAGTGGATTGAGAATAAGAATACATTTTGTAATACGTTAGTTGATCGAATTGTGACAGGTTATCCACACGATTCGATAGAGGAATATCATGAGCGGTTAGGATATGAGGATAAAGGATTAACTGTCGGAGAGCCATATCATTTGTTTGTTATTGACGGTGGTGAAGACGTTCAGCGTACGCTTCCTTTATCAGCAGCTCAACTGAATGTGAAATGGGGAGATATTACACCATATCGTGAAATCAAGGTGAGACTGTTAAACGGTCCGCATACGATGATGTTCTCAGTCGGGCATTTATTTGGCTTAAGGACGGTACAAGAGGTCATGGAAACGGAATCAACTCGTCAATTTGTTGAAGCGGCTTTTCATGAAATCAAACAAGTAGTGAGCGGTGATGAGCAAGAGAAGGAAGCCTTTATAGCTAGTGTGAAGGAGCGTTTTCTCAATCCGTATAATCACCATCATTTATTAGATATCGGGTTAAATGCTATTAATAAATTTAAAGCTCGCTTGCTACCTACATTGAAGCGCTTTGTAGAGGAAAAGGGAGAATTACCACAATCAATTGTTTTTTCGATGGCTTCATTGTTTCTTTATTATAAACCAATTCGAAGAGAAGATGATGGTCTAGTAGGATTACGTGATGGTGTCGAGTATAAAATGAAAGAAAATGAAGACGTTCTATCATTAGTCACACAAGCGTGGAAGTTTTATGATAAGGGCGGTGAGCTTGCAACGGTGGTTTCTTCACTTTTACAAGCCGATCATGTCTGGGGAGAGGATGTATCACGATTACCTGGGTTGCATGAAGCTGTTACAAATTATCTTCAACTGATGCTAGAAGAGGGAATGAGTAGTGGTCTTGAACGTTTGTTAAATGATTGTGAAATAACCGGTTAAAAAGAATTGAAGCACGAGTTAGGAAAATATATTTAATGGGATCATAACAACGTTGTTAGACAATGACGATAAGGAGATGGGAAAAATGAGAAAAAAATACGTATTAATCGGAACGGGTGGAAGAGCAGAATTTTTCTACGGATCATTAGCAAAGGATTTTAAAGAGACTGGGGAATTAGTCGCTTTTTGTGATGTAAATCAAACGAGAATGAACTATGCGAATAAGCTATTAGTTAGTAAATATGATCATCCAGAAGTTAAAACCTATTTGAATACAGAGTATGAAAAAATGATCAAGGAAGAGCAGCCTGACTTTGTCATCGTGACAACGGTAGACCGTACACATCATACGTATATCATTCAGGCGTTAGAACTAGGATGTAATGTCATTACGGAAAAGCCGATGACAGTTGATGCGGAGAAGTGTCAGGAGATTATTGATGCGGTTAATCGTACAGGTAAGGAAGTTCGCGTAACCTTTAATTACCGTTATGCGCCACACAATACAAAAATTCGTGAACTCATTCGCGATGGTGTGATTGGCGATGTGTATTCTGTTAACTTCGAATGGGCACTTGACACTCAGCACGGGGCCGATTATTTCCGTAGGTGGCATCGTGATAAGAGAAACAGTGGTGGTCTGCTTGTCCATAAGTCGACTCATCATTTTGATCTTGTGAATTTCTGGTTAGGGACAGAGCCAGAGACCGTTTATGCGAATGGTGGTTTGCGTTTCTATGGTAAGGAAAATGCAGAAGCTCGTGGGGTGAAGCAATTCTATCAACGTGCTCACGGCAATGAATATGCCAAGGATGACCCATTTGCAATACAGCTTGAAGACAATGAGCATTTAAAGGCGATGTATTTAGATGCTGAGAGTGAGGATGGCTACCAGCGTGATCAAAGCGTATTCGGTGATGGCATTAATATTGAAGATACACTTGGAGTGATGGTCCGTTACAAAAATAAGGCGATCTTAACGTATTCATTAAATGCTTATTTACCGTGGGAAGGGTTCATTATATCCTTTAATGGTAGCAAAGGCAGGATTGAAGTGAAGGTGAGAGAGCAATCCTACATTAATTCAGGTGGCGAGAAAGCGGATGAAGGAGCTATCGAAGAAAAGGCCATAACTGTTCTACCTATGTTTGGTCAACCTTATGAAATAGAAGTGGTTGAAGGTGAAGGTGGCCATGGTGGGGGCGACCCTGTATTGCTACAAGATATATTTGGTGAACCTGGTGAGGATGAATTCCAACGAGCTGCCTCCCATGTAGATGGAGCGAAATCAATTCTAACAGGAATTGCTGGCAATATTTCATTACAAACGGGCCAAGCTGTGAAGGTTGATGAGTTGATTAAATTATAAATTTTGATGTGAGAAGACAAAACGCCTTTGAGAGATGACTCTCAAAGGCGTTTTTATGTTATTTCGTCTGGTGACATTGGAGGATGTGTTCCACCCATGTCAGTTCATTTTTTGTCATGCATAGTAGAGGCTGGAGACATCTTATAATTAGTGTCTCTATTCAAAAAGTATGATAAATATCCTTTCGTTTACAAAAAATTAACAATTCTTATCATGAAATTAATGGATACGGAAGGTGTAGGTCTATTAATCTATAGAGAGGATGAGACTAATAGACTATAGAGTAGGTTAGGGGGGTTCAAATGAACCGAATGAAACGAATACTTCATAAATTGAATAGACAAGTTCCGTCGGTATCTATTCGTCAAAAGCTGTTAACGATTTTTATCACGATTCTTTTGCTATTCACTTTGACATTTAGTATTCAAATTGTTCAAGTGTTAGACGTGGAAAGTCAAATTAAAGAGATGGCTAATAGTACGGAAGATGCGATTCTGCTCTCTTCTATTAATTCGCTTATGAAGGAGAAGTATATATTAGTAAATGAATTTGTTGAACGTGGTGGCTACGTCGAGCCGTCACTAGAACAAGCGGAAGGACAACTAGGCGAGTTGTTTCTCGAATTAGAAGTTAGTAGTCAATCTGATATTCAGCATTTAATTTCAGAAAAGAATCATGAATTTAACGGGATTGTTGATCAAATTTTTGATGGTACTGGTAGTACGATGAGCCATATGTCAACACTTTTTCTACACATTCAAGATATAGATCGAACGATTCTGAATTTCTCTGATGAAGTATTAGAAGCGACGGAGACCAATAGGGCAAGGAGTATGGAGACGATTCAACAGTCTCTTCAATTGTTTGTTGTCACATTTATTATCGCAACTGTTGTTGGAATAGGGTTCATCTATGTGTATAGTAGAAGGCTGAATAAACGTTTACGTGCTGTTGTAAACATCACAGATGAGTTAAGTCATGGGAACTTAGCTATTCAAAAGCTCTCTACTCATTCGACTGATGAAATAGGAAGGTTGAGTCTTTCGATTAATGATATGCTTGACCAGTTGAAACGACTTGTTCAGCACATTGCTGAATCGTCACATAAAGTAAAGAGCTCATCAAGTGTATTAAGTAATCATGCTTCTGAATCATTACAAGCAGCCGGAATAATCTCTCATTCGATGACAGAAATACTAGTAGGGACAGAAGAGGTGCTACGAACCTCGCAAAAAGATGAAACTCACATTCAAGAATTGTCCTACACAGCAAGAGAAGTGAAGAATTACATGCTAACAGTTGATGAAAGAACCGAACAATCTAAGGTGTTAACAACAAATGGTATTCATAAGATCCAAGCAGCTAAACGACAAATGGCCGATATTTATGATAGAACAACTAGCTCAGTTACGATGATTGCTGAACTAGACAAGAAATCCAAGGAGATCACGTCGATCTTGAGCATGATTACATCTATTTCCGAACGAACGAATTTGCTCGCTATTAATGCATCCATTGAAGCTGCACGTGCAGGGGAGAATGGTAAGGGCTTTGCCGTAGTGGCGAGGGAAGTTCGCCAGCTAGCTGAACAGTCAGGAAAGGCGGCAAAGAAAATTGCTAGTCATATTGGTGATATACAATCAGATATTACAAAGTTTGTTACGGTCACAAGCTCTAGTCATCAATCTGTCCATCATGGAATGGAATTAATGGATGAAGCTTCGTCCATTTTTACATCAATCACAGAGGCGGTTGATGATGTCTCAACAAATGTTGGGGAAACGACTTCAGCGGTGACAATAATAGATGAGTCAATCGTTCAATTGCATCAGCGTATGAGTGATACAACGAAAACAATAGAAGAAAATGCCCACTTCGCTGAACAAGTAGCAGCCTCCACAGAGCAACAGCATCAAGCAATAACAGAAGTAACTGTAACAGCAGAAGCTTTATCTAGTATGGCGCTAGAGCTTGAACTAGCAGTACAGGCATTTAAAGGGTAAAAGAGAAAGCTCCTTTCTCATCACATTTTGGTGAGTGAGGGGTTCTTTTTAGGTTATAGTTCCGTTTTAAAAAAGTCATATTCTTATAAAAAAAGTCATCACTTTCGAGGGGAAAGTCACAACCTTTCATATTCATATAAAAGCACGGTTTATTTTTAGTATGATGAATGAAAGAAAGGGGGGAGCGTCATTATGATAAATGAGCAACCGACTGTCCTTATTATTGACCATGAAGTACATGTTCATCAAATAGTAAAGGCATCTCTAGAGCACAGTGGTTATCAAATTAGGAGTTGTTATTCTGGGAAACAAGCGATATCCGAGGTTACCAAATATCAACCGGATCTTATTTTAATGGAGGCTGCCTTGCCTGATATAGATGGAATCTTTATTTGTCAGCAACTCAGGAGAACGTTGGATATTCCTATTCTGTTTTTAAGTGTAAAAAATGAAGAAACGGATAAAATTGTAGGCTTAACTGTAGGAGCTGATGACTACATATCAAAACCGTTCGGAACAGGTGAGCTCATTGCTCGCATTAAGGCACATATTAGAAGAACCATGCTAAATGTGATGAAAGATAAACTACCAAATTCGTATAGATCTAAAAATGAAGTGATATCCTTTCATTCAATGACCATTGATGAACAGCGTTGTGAGGTGGTGTTAGAAGGACAATTTGTTGAATTATCCTCGAAGGAATTTAAGATTCTTGTTCTGTTCGCTAAAAACCCAGGAAGAGTTTTTGAGCCCGAAGAAATTTATCGCCTTATATGGGGGTGTGATGGGTTAGATGATTTTCGTACAGTAGCCGTTCATATAAGTACGCTTAGAAAGAAGCTCGAGAAACAAGGGTCTTATCGAATGATTCAGAACATAAGAGGATTAGGATATAAGCTTGAATTACGAGAAAGTAGAATTCCAAATGAAACTTAAAGATTCTTTATTGTATTATAAACTCAATTTTAGGTTTATTTTAAGTGAAATTTTTATACTATAAATAAGCATAGCAGTCGTGCTTATGCTTAGGGGGAATTTCTAGAAAGGGACGTGATTGATCGTGAATTCAATGGAACAGCTATTTGATTTTCTAGAGATTGTACGTCATGATATTAGGTTGAAGCATAACGTTCAAGCTTTACTAGAGCAAGGGAAGGAGGTGTTTGTAGAAGGGCTTGTGACGTTGGCAAACAACGAGTATGGTTACTCGTTAGATAAAGGTGAGATTATGCGTATCATTGAGGATGAGATAGAGGTTACTTTTGAAAATGGGCAACAACCAAATCAGATTACGAGTATCGCAACATCAACAGTATATCATTGTAAATAAGCAATGAACGTTATTAAGTCTCACAAGAGTGGTTTCTAAAGCTCATGAGGCTTTTTTATTTGGAAAAAATTCACCTCATTTCTTTGTAGAATGGATCAACTTAATTTAAAACACCATTTTAATGGAACTTTAACTTTCATTTAATTGTATTTAAACCTAAAATGATAAGGTTTAGATGAAGGTAAAGAGAAAGTGGGGAGTGGGTGACGTGCTTACTTCATTTGAGAACTATCAGTTAGCGCTGAAAGCGAGTTATTATGAGTTGTTGAATGACGTATTTTTTAAGTGGAGGACCGTAGGAGGTTCGACTTCTTTATATAATAAGTGGTTCGTGAAAGCCGAAGATCATGATGAAAAAAGCGCTTCTCATAAACCGTTGGAATCACCTAATTTGCACTTAAATGAACGTGAAAGTCCATGGGATAGTGAGGATTTAGAGCAGCTTTTTTTAGTGGAAGCTGAATCGATTTTTAAGGAGATATGGCATAGTAAGATAGAGAATGGTGACGATGAAGTGATGTGGTCTGTAAAGCAGCGGGAAGGTTCGGAGGATAAAGGGTCGTCTACTGGTTGGGATTTATATGAAGGACGTACCGGTATTGCTCTGTTCTTTGCTGCGTTATATGCGATTAATAGGGATGAGTTAGTGAAGGAAGCGGTTAAGAAAGTGATCTCTCCATTTTTTGACGAGATTCAAAGTGGATTAGGAACGGATAAAGAAACGATTCCATTAGGCAAGGCACATGGAATAGCTGGGATTGTTCAGGCTCTTTTTCTCATAGGTGAGTATGTAGATGAAAAGAGTTATATTGAAAATGCGTCGGCAATTCTTTCTCGAGTAACCGTATTGAACATTCAGTCTGATCAGCTTTTAGATATTTTGGAGGGAACAGCTGGGTTATTATCCGTTGTGTCTGATTTATATGAACAAACAAAGGATAAGAATATGATCACATTAGGCAATGCTTTAGCAGAGCATTTAATGGAGTGTCGAGTTGAAAGTGAGCTAGGAGTAAAAGTTTGGTTATCTGATGATGGAAATCAGCTATTAACAGGGTTTGGTCATGGGATATCGGGGATGGCACATGCCTTGTATAAGTGGTATAGGGTCACAGGGCATCTTCCTTATGAAATAGTTGCTGAAGAGGTGTTACAATATGAAGGTTTGATGAAAGAAAGCAGTTGGACTGACTTTAAGGACAGGAGTCATTTTGATACGCTGGAGCAACCATTCATGGCAGGTTGGTGTAGTGGAGTTCCTGGAATTGGTTTAGCTCGACTTACGGTGTTTCAAAAAGCTGATATAAGCTTCCGACAGGATTTGAAAAGAGCTCTAGCATTTACGGAATGGTCTTCTGTTCAAGGTGTTGACCATCTCTGTTTTGGAAATGCGGGGCGATTGGACTTTTTATTAGAGGCGTCAATCGTGATGAATAATGATCATTTATTTCATACTGCTAGACAGAAGCAAAAGTGGGTCATAGAACAGAAGCAAGTCCGAGGTCATTATGTACTAAATTTGGAGGATGAAATGAGCTTTTATCCATCTCTTTTTCAAGGTCTATCAGGGATTGGGTATGTCATGTTACGCTGTATAAACGCAAAAAAGATTCGAAGTATTTTAACATAGACAGCAGAGGGGTGCGAGGGTGGCTAAAAAGGATTACAATAATGAAATAAGTGAAAATCATACGTTTGGTTATTTAAAACATGATCAATTACATTTGATTTCTGGAGGGGATACACAACATTCCATTCAGGTGTGTTCCCGTTGTGATTCGCGAATCGCCGTACAAGGGCTAGACATTTGTGGTGTATGCTATCGGCGTGAACGCATAAAGGGAATATAGTGTAATGAAAGCTTTTCTTATGACGAGATTGGGAGAGGATGATCCTTTTTTACAGAATCTAACGGCAACTAGTTGACCAAATAAAGAGTGATGTATATTGTGAATAGTAGGGATAAAAGTGAAAGGGGTGACGATTTGGAATACACAGATCAGATGAAAAACAGAGTGAAGCGTGTAGAGGGACAAGTTAAGGCAATACTAAGAATGATGGAAGAAGGCAAGGATTGCAAAGAACTCGTTGTTCAAATGACAGCGGCTCGAAATGCTTTAGATCGGACAATAGGTGTCGTTGTAAGTACAAATCTCGAATCTTGTGTACGAAAGCAAATTGAAAAAGAGGAAGACACGGAAGTATCGATTCAGGAAGCGGTTAATTTACTTGTTAAAAGTAGATAGTTTCGATTATTTCAAGTAGGAGTGAGTGATAAATGAGTGTGATTGAACATAAGAAGGAAGCACCTAAAACCGTTCATTGTAAAGTCATTACGGTTAGTGATACAAGAACATTTGATACAGATAAAAGTGGTACATATATAAAGGAATCATTATTCAACCAAGGTCATAAAGTTGCTGAGTATGAAATCGTCAAAGATGAGCAAAAGGAGATACATGACTCCATTATAAAGGGCGTTCAAGCTGCTCATATTGATGCGATTTTGTTAAATGGAGGTACAGGTATTGCGGATCGTGATGTAACCATTGAAACGGTTAAGGCACTCATAACAAAGGAAATCGTTGGATTTGGTGAATTATTTAGAATGTTAAGTTACACAGAGGATATCGGTCCTGCTGCGATGTTAAGTCGAGCCATTGCGGGAGTGAGTCGTCATACAGCTATCTTTGCTATGCCTGGCTCCAGTGGTGCGGTAAAGTTAGCAATGGATAAGTTAATTATATCTGAGCTAGGTCATGTTATGAGAGAAATACGTAAGGACATGTAAAATGAATATTCAATCCTGTTTAAGGGTGTCCCAAAGGAAGAGGTAGATCTTTTTTGGGGCATTCTTTTTTTTAGGACAGGGATTTATAAATGTTGTAGAAGGAGGTTAGGGAAGAATCGAGGGAGATGGAGGTGAATTCGCAGGTGGCGTTGGCTTCGCACATTACACGTTTTTATGGAAGAGCTCCACTTTCATAAAAATTTAAAACCTTTGTAACGGCTCCGCGCAACGCTTTTAAGAAAAGACGCTGTCGCGTTTTTCTTAATCAGAATTAGCTCGATCTGTCATTCGCCAATTGATTAGACCGATGATCATGAAGATGATGAATAAAAATATATACACACGTGTCGACCAGTTACCGATTCCGGTAAAAGCAAGAAATAACCATAGCAGAGAAGCGATAAAAAACAAAACACTACCTACAGGCATTTTATTCATATGAAAATCCCCCTTTCATGAGGACATCGAAAAGGTTAAAAACAAATGTTATCAGTGTCTTCCCTTTCCCCTCTTTTCTTGTTAGTTTCTCCACCTTTAAGCGAAATAATCTTCACATAAAAAAGAGAATGTATCGTTTTTATATTGAACGTTGCTCCATACTTCGCTATAATTGATATTCATTATCATTTATGGTGATATAGAGATAGAAAATATGTGAGGAGTGGAGAAATGATTAAACGGTTTTTCTCCTATTATCAGCCTTATAAAGGCTTGTTTATATTAGATTTTTCGTGTGCGGTCTTTGTTGGACTACTAGAGCTTGCGTTTCCTCTTGCGGTAAACCTAGTGATTGATCGATTATTAGATACGGGGAATTGGTCACTCATTTTTTGGGCTTGCTTTGGTCTGTTATTGATCTATGCTCTGAATACAGGCATGCATTATATTGTTACGTATTGGGGGCATATGCTCGGAATTAACATTGAAACAGACATGCGGAGGAAATTATTTAAGCATATGCAAAAGCTTTCTTTTAGCTATTATGATCGAAATAAAACGGGTCATTCCATTTCGAGACTAACAAAGGATTTAGAGGAAATTGGTGAGGTAGCTCACCATGGTCCAGAGGATGTTTTCGTTGCTATTATGACGTTAGTTGGGTCGTTTATATTAATGGTCACGATCAATTGGAAGCTAGCCATTCTTTCATTTTTAGTTATCCCATTATTAACGTATTGTGCGATTTATTTTAATAAGAAAATGACTGGGACGTTTCGGAAGATGTTTAATGACGTGGGTGAGATTAATGCACGAGTAGAAGATAGCATTGGTGGAATCCGTGTCGTTCAAGCATTCGCGAATGAGAAGCACGAACAAAAGCAATTTGCTGTCAATAATCATCGTTATCGTCAGACGAAGCTTCAATCTTATAAGATTATGGCGCAAAATGTAACCGCAAATTATATGTTTATGCGTATTATTACACTATTTACGTTATTATTTGGTTCGTTCTTTGTCATTAGTGGGGAGTTAACGAATGGGGAATTTGTCGCTTTTATATTGTTAGCCAACATTTTATTAGGCCCGATTCAGAAAATTAATGCGGTCATTGAGAGCTATCCTAAAGGCATTGCTGGGTTTAAACGATATACAGAAATTTTGGATACGGAGCCTGACATTGAAGATGCACCAAATGCCAAGGACGTGACGTTACAAGGAGATATTTCATTCAACAATGTGACGTTTGGCTATGAAGGGTTAACACCCGTATTAGCTAATATTGATTTATCGATAAAAAAAGGAGAAACCGTCGCTTTTGTTGGGCCTTCTGGCGCTGGGAAAACGACGTTGTGTAGCTTACTTCCAAGGTTTTATGAAGTGGTGGATGGAGAAATCACGATCGATAACGTTCCTATTCGTGAAATGAAGCTTGATTCATTACGAAGTCAAATTGGTATTGTGCAACAGGATGTGTTCTTATTTTCTGGGACCATTCGGGAAAATATTATGTACGGCAAACTGGATGCAACAGAAGAAGAAATCATGGAAGCGGCCAGACAAGCTCAGCTAGAATCATTTATCGACGCTCAGCCTGATGGCTTAGATACAGTCATTGGGGAAAGAGGAGTGAAGCTTTCCGGTGGTCAGAAGCAACGACTTTCGATTGCTCGCATGTTCTTAAAGAACCCACCTATTTTAATTTTAGATGAAGCGACATCTGCCCTTGATACGGAAACGGAAATTGCAATCCAAAAGGCATTAACACGATTATCTGTAGGGAGGACGACATTAGTGATTGCCCATCGATTAGCAACGATAAAAAATGCGAATCGCATTGCTGTTGTCACTCAGGATGGTATAGTAGAACAAGGAAGCCATGAGGAGCTATTACAACAAGGTGGGAGCTATAGTCGGTTATATGAAGCGCAATTTGGACAAGAGCATGTTCAAGTATAGCTTCATTCTATTAATTCGTGGTTGATTAAAGGAGTTAAGAAGATGAGCGAAAGCAACGTACTCATTATGACATCAGTAGAAGCAGAGAAACAGGCAATTGAAGCAGGCTTAGGAAGAAATAGGCGATTTCATGTGAAGCTGGCAGGAGTTGGCCCAGTTGAAGCAGCGGTTGCAACTGCATTAGAACTGGCAAGAGGTTCCTATCAATATGTGCTGAATATGGGAATTGCCGGTGGCTTTGAAGAAAGAACTCCGGTCGGGTCTATTGTCATTGCTTCGAGACAAATTCTTGCAGACTTAGGAGTGCAAACGGATGAAGGCTTCCAAAAGGTAGAAGCATTAGGTTTTGGTCAATCAACATTAGTACCAGACGAAACGTATGTTGATGAATTAACTCTTTTTGGGAGCGATTCAAATATAAGCATGCAAGTTGGCGAAATATTAACATTATCGACGGTAACAGGAACGGCAAAGCGAACGATTGAGTTAAAGGAACAATATCCTAAAGCGGCCGCTGAAGCGATGGAAGGGTTTGGCGTTGGTTTAGCTGCGAGTAAAGTAGGGATACCGTTCATGGAAGTCAGAGCTATTTCCAATGTGATCGGTCCACGGGATCGCGATGCATGGCGAATTGCCGATGCATTGCAAGCATTAAAGGAGACATCTCAATATATAACGGAGGTATTATAACATGAACATTGCATTTTCCCCTTGTCCGAATGATACATTTGTCTTTCATGCTTGGGTACATGGGTTAGTTGCAGGTGCTCCGAAGCTTGATGTGACGTATGCTGATATAGACAAAACGAATTTTTGGGCTGCAGAGAGAACAGGTCCAGAAGTGATGAAAATTTCCTATGCGGCCTTACCGTGGGTTCTTGAGGATTATGCTCTACTTCCTTGCGGTGGCGCGTTGGGAAGAGGATGTGGACCGTTGTTATTAACGGCCAAGCCTTCCACAAACCCTAAGCAATTACAAGGAGCAACAGTAGCGGTTCCGAGTGAACGGTCAACGGCGTATTTGCTGTTCCGCTTATTTGCTGCTCAGCAAGTTCATGGGGGAATCGGACAAGTAGTCGTCATGCCTTTCCACGAGATTATGCCAGCTGTTCGTGACGGTAAGGTTGATGCAGGGTTAGTCATTCATGAAGCAAGATTCACATATCAAAACTACGATTTGCATATGCTAGTCGACCTTGGTGACTGGTGGGAGAAGGATACAGGACATCCAATTCCATTAGGAGCTATTATTGCTAAACGATCGCTCGATAAAGAGGAGATAACGAATTGGATTAGAGCCTCCGTTCAAGAAGCTTTTAAACACCCTAACCAATCAGCAGAGTATGTTGCTACTCATGCTCAGGAAATGTCAGAGGCTGTGACTGAGGCCCATATCCAATTGTATGTGAACGATTATACACTTGATTTAGGAGAGTCTGGCTACGATGCGGTTGTAGAGCTATTAGGAAGAGCAATGCAGGAGCAGCTAGTACCTGAATTTGATTTATCTTTACTTAAGACATGAAAGAAAGAGGGTACCAAAAGGGCAAACAGACCTTTTGACACCCTCTTTTCATTTATCGTCTTGAACGTAATGCGGTTTGCGCTAGAAAGGTAATATAGGATTCATCCTGTACGAGCCAAGCTTGATAACGGCGTTTTATGTAGGACTCGCCTTCTAAAAAAGTTTCAAAGGTTTTGTAAGGTGCATGGTTATGCTCTAACATCCAATTCTCGTGATAAGGGTAAAGGTAATAGAGAGCGCCGTCCTCTGAACGATAAAGTGTCCCATTTTCTGATTCTTTTACATTATGTTTATTATGAATAGGATCAACGTGTAGAGGTTTTAGTGGAAATGCCCCTTTGACAAAGAACTCGAAAGCAGAGTCATTTAACGCTGCACCCGCTGCTTTTGCATGACCGCCCCCCTCGTATTGTTCAGCTACCATTGATACGTCTATGTGGTCGTGGATCGTGCGAAAACTCATTTTACGTTGTCCGACATTTAAGATAGCAATGTAATCAAGGTGTGGGGACTCCTTCCCTAGCTTATTTCCTAGCTCCGAATGATATGCTTCTGCGTGGACGATTCCGACACATTTCTCTTCAAGCATCACTTGTACTAACTCACGGCGTTTGCGCTTAATATAGCGAGTGATCTTATCCTCTTCGATATCGAGAATTTTATCTTCAAAATCATCAAATTTAAAGTTGTTAGACGTAGGTAGTCGTTGTACCATCCTGTCTTCAAAATCATCGATAGACAGTAAAAAAAATAAATCATTTAACCGTTTTGAACGGAAATTTTCGTTGCGATCCCATTCCCAAGTATCCCATTGACGTACTAGTTCGACAAATTCATCCAGAGCTTGAGAACGCTGTAAGTAATCCGATTTGATTAAGAAATCGTAAAGTAAGGATGTGGCAGATGCAAGCTTGCTTTCTTCGTGAGCTATCTCAATGTGCGCCCACGAATGATCGTTTAGGTGTAAGGCTGTTTTATGATGGTCAATCAGTTGGACACTTCCGCCTGCTTTTATAAATGTATGGATTCGTTGTTCGTTATCGCTGTTTATAGATAAATCAGTAATCCATAATGAATCAGCCGTTTTTGCTGTTTCAAGGTGTTGTTCAATTTTTTGATCCAATCGCTGGATGGATACATATTGAATTTCTACGTTTGAGCCAAAGGCCAGTCGGGCTAATATCCCACAGCTAACACCATCAAGGTCATTATGCGAATATAAATAGTGCATGGTTTTATTCCTCCTTATGTCTAGTATGAAGCAAATGGTATAAATATAAAGGTATTATTTAAAAGATCTTGTTCAAAAAGCATAAAAAGTATAGCAATAACTCCATTTGCTACGCGTCTTGTGGTGTGTGGATTTCTCGCCACAAAAATGGTAAAGCAAATGTAACGTTATAGCAGTTGATAAAATGGTATGATGGAAATAGACTGGTTGAAGTAGAATGGAGGAAGTAAATGGAAACAACAACAAAACGAATTAATGAAGTAATTGAAAATATTGAGCGTGTCGTTGTTGGAAAAAGAGATGAAATTAAACTTAGCTTAGTTGCCATGTTTGCCGGTGGGCACGTCCTGCTTGAAGATGTGCCGGGGGTAGGGAAAACGATGATGGTCAAAGCGATTGCGAAATCTTTAGGTGCTGACTTTAAACGAATACAGTTTACTCCGGATCTCTTACCATCTGATGTAACTGGAGTTTCAATTTACAATCAACAAACACAGCAATTTGAATTCCGCCGAGGCCCAGTTATGTCTCATATCGTGCTGGCGGATGAAATAAATCGTACATCACCAAAGACTCAAGCAGCTTTGCTAGAGTCACTTGAAGAAAGTAGTGTAACAGTTGACGGGGAAACAATTAAATTGGACAAGCCTTTTTTTGTTATGGCTACTCAAAATCCTGTTGAGTATGCTGGAACGTTTCCTTTGCCAGAAGCACAGCTGGATCGCTTTTTATTGAAATTGAAGCTAGGTTATCCTGATGAATTAGAGGAATTTGAGGTTCTGACTAGAGTCCAATATGAGCATCCTCTTGAGCAATTGCAATCGGTTATGACAACGCAAGAAGTATTATCTATTCAACAGGAAGTATACAATGTGTTTGTTAGTGATGATGTGAAGGGATATATTGTCGAACTTGTTCAAGCAACGAGGAAAAATCGACTCGTTGAACTCGGAGTGAGTCCTCGTGGGACGATTGCACTTATGAAGGCCGCTCAAGCATTTGCCTTTATTGAAGGTCGTGAATTTGTTATTCCAGATGATATTCAGCACTTAGCTCCATTTGTTTTAGCTCACAGGTTAATTTTAACGGATGAAAGTAAAATGACAAACAGACAAGAGAGGCAAGTCATTCGCCAAGTGCTTGATCAAGTGCCTGTTCCGGTGATAAAACGAAAGGTTTCACAATAAAATGACACGTTGGATGAAAGTGGCATTTAAGTATGTTTTTCTTGTTATCATCATTGGTGCATTATTTGCATATGCGATGTTTCAAGGTGGCTTTGTAAGTTGGTATTTATTCTATAGTGTTATAACCATTATTGTTTTAATGATGGTCGTCACTCTTTTTCCTTTTAAAGTGAAGCAAATACGACGAATCATCTCTGAAGAAGCAGTGGAGGTGGGGGGGACTGTTGATGTGACTGTCAAAGTTGAAAAATACCCATTCCAGCCCTTTTTCTTCGTCAGGATCTTTGATGAACTACCAGGAAGATTACAGCAAGAGGATACACCTGGAGCTTTGTTTTTCTTTTCGTTTCAAAGAACATTGTCCTTTACGTATACGATTAGCAACTTGAAGCGTGGTGTGTACCGTTTTGGAGAGGTGAAGTGTAAGTTTGGAGATTTGTTCGGGTTGTTAGAAGTAGAACGAACATTACAAGGTGACGAAACAGAGATTCTTGTATATCCATCCTTTCATTATTTACGCAGCTTACCTCCGGTTGCTCAGCAGAGAGAGAGAGAGGGTCAACGTAATCGTACATCTCTTCAAGAAGATCGTTCTCTTGCTGGTGTGAGGCAGTATGTTCCGGGGGATCGGTTAGCCAGTATTAATTGGAAGCAAACAGCACGTTCCTCTGACCTCATGTCCAAAGAATTTGAATCGTTTCAAGGTGAAGGTGCTTTACTCGTCTATGATTCCTTTTCGAAGAAGTCAAATCAGCCCATGTTTGAACAATCGATTGAGTTAGCGACTTCTCTATTAGCGACGCTTATGAGAAGACAGTCGTATGCTCGCTTTTATATTCGGAAGGATAGATGGGAGTCGATAACGGTTCATCAATCAATGATCCCTGCGTTACAAGCGCTTGCTTATGTTGAGCCAAATCGCCAACCTATTGAAGCCATTGACGGAGTATATCGGAAATGGAGTGGGACGCATATTTACTATGTTTGTGCAGTGCTTGATCAAGCTTTGCTAGCGGCATGTAGAACACTCCAAGCTCAACGAGTAACGATGACGATATGTACTGTAGCACTTAAAGGAACAGATCCGAGAGTCGTAAGTGAATTAGAGTCTATAGGTGTAAAAGTGGTTGAAATTAGCTAACAGGGGGAGAGAGTTTATGCGCTCAAATAGAAAAAAACTTGATTTAAGCAGAGACTTTCTTCTTTACGGATTAAGTTTTTTATTATTAATGGAATGGCTTTTGCCACTTCCGTATGTAGCTGATACAGGTTATATTCATATTTTTGTGTTGTGTACAGCTGTGTTTTTCTTTATTACGTTTTTACAATTACCTGTTGGGTTATCGGCTTTAATGAAAGTTGCGGTCGTCTTTTATGGGTTATTTTTAGTGTTCTTTCAAGGTCAATTTTTTTCGTTTGAATGGGTAGGTGCTATTCTTGAAGATGTAGCCTTGAATATTAGCTATATGTTAGGCGGTAGCTGGCATGCGTTAACGGATTTATTTCGTAGTTTGCTTTTCTTTGTCTTGCTAGCGATTATGAGCTATTTATTATTTTATTGGATTGTTTACGCACGGCGAATGCTTTTTTTCCTTATTTTCACTGTCATTTATGTAGCGATTATCGATACATTTACGGCGTATGATGCGACCTTTTCTATTGTTCGTACGTTTTTTATTGGTTTTCTTTTACTAGGGCTTGTGACGATGTATCGATTCATTGAACAAGAACGATTACATGCAGCTTCTACTATGCTACCTGTTAGGCTAAGTGGGGTGCTGATTACGATTCTTGTGTTAGGAGGGGTATTTGGGTTTCTTTTCCCTAAGCCTGAGCCTCAATGGGCTGATCCGGTTCCGTATGTCCGAGCAGCAGTAGGGTTAGAGTCAGGAAATGATCCTGTTCAGCGGATTGGCTATGGTGATTTTGATGAACAGCTAGGTGGGGGGTTCGTTGATGATCATACGATCGTATTCTATGCGGCTGTAACTGAGGAGCATTACTGGCGTGGTGAAACAAAGGATCTTTATACGGGGAGAGGCTGGGAAACGACAACCCCCGAACGAATGAAAAACCCGCTTTATCGCACAGAGAGAGAAGGAGCTATTTCAGTTGAGCAATTAAGTACAGAAATTGCATTTGAAGGCGAAGAGTCACGTTTTGATCATATCTTTTACCCTGGTGATTTCGTTGAATTGACAAGTCATGACACCATTGATGTTGTTGTTGATCAATATTCTGAACGTGCGAATACATTTAGAGAAGAAGAAGCTATTGCTTTGACCCGCTATCGATATGATTATGTGTATCCAAGCTTCCATGTGGACGTACTGCAGGCAACAAATGAAGAAGATCCAAATGATATTGTGGATTATTATACGCAGCTGCCTGATACTTTACCTGATCGTGTACGTGAATTAGCTGAGGAAATTGCTGTAGATGAAGACAATCGTTATGATCAAGCAAAGGCGATTGAAGCGTATTTTCGTTTATCCGATTTTGTTTATGAAACAGAGGATGTTCCCATTCCTAGTAGTGGTCAGGACTACGTTGATCAGTTTTTGTTTGAAACGAGAAGAGGCTATTGTGATAATTTCTCTACTTCAATGGTCGTGATGCTTCGTACGCTTGATATTCCTGCACGTTGGGTGAAGGGGTTTACACAGGGGACGGAGGTCGAGCAACTAAGTCAAGATCGCTCGGTCTATGAGGTGACAAACTCTAATGCGCATTCCTGGGTCGAAGTGTATTTTCCTGAGGTTGGTTGGGTCCCGTTTGAACCGACACAAGGCTTTGCTAACATGTATGACTTTCTTGAAGTTGATGAAGAGGAGAGCGAAACGAACGGAGAGGATCCGCTAGATGTGACAAGTGAAGAGGAAGAGCTTGAGGAAGAGGAACAGGAAGAGGAGCCAGAAATAGAAGAGGAAGAAGAACAAACACAAGACCTCGGAGCAACGTCACGGAATTGGACGATTCCAGGGGGTCCGTGGATTCTTGTTGGACTCCTGCTTTTAGCGGTCATTGTTATGGTTATGAAGAGGAAGAGTGTGGTTTTCTATATTCTTCTTAAAAGGTATGAGAAAGCGACAAAAAAGGAAGCGTTTGTTCCGGCTTACGAGCATCTTCTATGGTTACTACGGTATAATGGATATCATCGACAATCTGGTGAAACGATAAGAGCCTATGCACGAAGAATGGACGATCAATTTGTAACCGATGAAATGGAAGCTATGACAGAGGAATATGAGCGTATTCTCTATAGTGAAAAGTCAGAGCATTCGAGTTGGCTTGAGCAAAAAGCACGTTGGTTAGCTTTTGTGAAAAAAATGAATTCTTGACCAAGATATAGTAGGTTGATAAAATGAATCAGTGTTTAACGTTGAAAAGAGACCTTCTTTAACTGTTAAGAAAGGTTGTTTAAGTGTACAAGGCATAAATAAGTTTACGGAGCATGTTAATAGCTTCAGAAAAAGGGTGGGTAAGGATGAGTGAATTGAATCAAGAAATGATCGTCGTGTTGGATTTTGGTGGCCAATACAATCAACTCATTACACGTCGAATTCGTGATTTAGGTGTGTACAGTGAGTTGAAATCGAATAAAATGACGGCAGAAGAAATCAAGAAATTAAATCCAAAGGGAATTATTTTCTCAGGGGGACCTAATAGTGCATACGCCCAAGGGGCTCCTCATTGTGACCCGGCGATATTTGATTTAGGAATTCCGATATTAGGTATTTGTTATGGTATGCAATTAATGACACAGCATTTTGGTGGAAAAGTAGATGCAGCAGACCACCGAGAGTATGGAAAAGCGGCGATTCATGTTCAAAATCAATCTGCTTTGTTTAAAGGATTACCGATTGAACAAACTACGTGGATGAGTCATGGTGATCTTATTTTGGCACCACCTCCAGGCTTTGTTGTTGATGCCTCTAATCCATCATGTCCGGTGGCAGCGATGAGTAATGAAGATCAAAAATTCTATGGTGTTCAGTTCCATCCGGAAGTACGTCATTCGGAGTTTGGTGATGACATGCTGAAGAATTTCGCTTATGAAGTATGTGGCTGTACGGGCGAGTGGTCAATGGAGAATTTCATTGAAGTCGAAATCGAAAAAATCCGTGAAATTGTTGGAGATAAACAAGTCCTTTGCGCATTAAGTGGTGGAGTAGACTCATCTGTTGTTGCTGTGCTAATACATAAAGCGATTGGTGATCAGCTCACGTGTATGTTTATCGATCACGGCTTGCTTCGAAAAGGGGAAGCGGAAAGTGTCATGGAAACGTTCCGTGAAGGCTTTAATATGAATGTCATCAAAATTGATGCTAAAGACCGTTTTCTAGGGCGTTTAAATGGCGTGTCTGATCCTGAGGAAAAGCGTAAAATCATTGGAAATGAATTTATTTATGTGTTTGAAGAGGAAACGAGCCAATTAACAGATATGGATTTTCTTGCACAAGGAACTCTGTACACAGATATTATTGAAAGTGGAACAGATACTGCACAGACGATTAAGTCTCATCATAACGTAGGTGGTTTACCGGAAGATATGAAGTTTACATTAATTGAGCCACTCAATACGTTATTTAAAGATGAAGTACGTAAGCTTGGGTCTGAGCTAGGCATTCCGGATGAAATTGTTTGGCGACAGCCATTCCCTGGTCCAGGGCTAGGAATTCGTGTCTTAGGCGAAATAACAGAGGATAAATTAGAAATCGTTCGTGAATCTGATGCGATTTTACGTGAAGAAATTAAAAAGGCTGGGCTTGATCGTGAAATTTGGCAATATTTTACCGCCCTCCCGAACATGAGAAGTGTCGGTGTCATGGGAGATGCGAGAACGTACGACTATACTGTTGGCATCCGTGCCGTCACATCAATAGATGGCATGACTTCGGATTGGGCTCGTATTCCGTGGGATGTACTTGAAATCATTTCAACACGAATTGTTAATGAAGTGAAGCATGTGAATCGAGTGGTGTATGATATTACGTCTAAGCCTCCTGCGACGATTGAGTGGGAGTAATAATAGATGCCCTAAAAGCTTTGGTAACACGAGAGCACTGAGAAAGTCCTTTCTAATAATTCAAAATCGTTGCGCGCCTTGCTATGAGAAACCCACTCATATCGAGGTCACTGAAAAAGTCCTTTCTAGTAACTCAAGGAAGAGTAATGGCTCCGCTCGTTGCGCGCCTTGCTATGAGAACCCCACTCATTGCAAGGC
>NZ_JBGUAV010000013.1:0-99286 GCF_041821005.1 Halalkalibacter sp. AB-rgal2 | reverse complement strand
GACTAATCTTTTATCAGTCGTCTTTTTTACTCTATCTTATTGTTCAGGATTACCGTAAATTTCTTCTAATGGTTCTGTAATAATTTTATTAACGTCTCCAATGATAGTACTTAAGTTTTGTTCTGCTTCCATTAATTTTGAAATTAATTCATGCTGCTGAACAAGTTCAAATTGCTTCTGTGCTTGCTCCGCTTCTTCTTGTGTAATTTGAACACCTTGCATTTGCTTTTGTTGTAGCTCAAGTTGCAATTTACGGAAATTGTCTAACATTCTTTTTGCCACTTCATCCGCATTAATTTGCCCATGTAATGAACGTAAAGTTGCAAACTCTTCACTATCAGCTAATGTTTGCTTTAATTCTTGAGCTTTTTCAATAATTGTAGACATGTTACGTCCTCCTAATAAAAGTATCTCTACGACTATAACAGTCCGTCGAAGAAGCGTCAAATATGATTCCTATCATTTTATCGTACAAAAAATAAAAGGAACCCTTGCAACAAACCGATAAATCCTCCAAGAAATGCACCTAAATATGTAATCATCTTAAATTCACGGCGTGATATTGATAAAACAAGATCTTCGAGACGCTCAACAGAAAAGGCCTCTACCTGTTCCTTCACGATGTCGTCTAAATGAACCTGCTCTAATAATATTTCTAAGCGAGAAGCAATTAAACCAATTAATACAGTGACTGCTCTTGGAATAACTACATCCATAACAGTGGATTCATATTGATTAGACCATTCCTTTATTGGTGATTTCATCCAATGAAAAATCGGAAGATTTTTTTCGATTGCTTGCTGTACATACGAAACAATTTCTTCTTCATTTAAATAAGACTCAAGCTCGTGTAATTCTTTTTGCTTCCACTTATTCCATTCTTGATGAAGTAATCGTTGTATAACTTTTTTGGTCTCATCATCTTGTAAGCCTTTTACAAGCGCAGGTTGGATTTTATCAACTAATCGATCATTGCCAAGAAACATCGAGATCATATTTCCAATTTTCCCTTTTTGTACAAGGAAACGGTCGATCATCACACTAAGCTGATCCTTCCCTTCTGAGCTTTGCAAGTACATTTCACCACGTTCAAGTAAATAGTCAGTGACGGTAGGTATGTTCGTTTCAATCTTTTCCATCATTGAGAGCGGCAAAAGCTCGTCCAATTTCTGATATCTATTCTTAGCAAAATAACTACGATAACTACCCTCAACTAACTTTCCAACTTGCGTATTGAGCCTTTGATAAGCTGAGGCTAGTCCCAATTGGTGCTTGAGAAAATGTTCACCTGTTTGTTCACTATTCATGAACTTCTCCGCTTCTTTTTGCAACCAGTTCGTCAATCCATCTGTAAACGTCGTGCTCATGAGACGTTTTGATATACCTTCCGCTGTAATTAAATAATGAACAACCATCTTACCGAGCTGTGAGGCTAACTCATGTCGCCTTTTTGGAATGACTCCAGGAGTAAACGGAACACGAAACCGTCCAATCCATTTCTCTGTATATGGTCGAAACAGCATTTTGATTGCTAATGAATTCGTTAAACCTCCAATAATAGCTCCTATTATCACCATGAATACGATTAATCCAAAAACACCCAAACTAATACTCCACTCCTTCTCTTCAATTCACCAAGTAGGCATGTAACACATAGTATACGATACGTACACTCTCCTATCTAGTATTTGTTTACACTCACCATTAAGACAATTATAGATGTAGGAGGATCATAATGAAACTAATTACTATAACCTCTAACTTATGGGAACAATACCGTTGGCCTTTATTGCTATTTGTTCGTCGTTATGAGAACTGTCACAACTATTCACTTTACCGCCGGTTATTCCATCTTAAAAAGAATGATTTACAAAAGCCTGGAACATGTATTTTAGTTGCGTTTTGGGAAGGACAATTAATAGCTACTGCCGTCATTAATCATTATGGCACCAAACATTCAGAAATTGTTATTTCACCTACATTCGATCGACCCAAAATCCATAAACGACTCATTCATTCTATCATCGACCAGCTTGGTGTCTTTTACACAAAAGTAAAGTACGATGATGAAAGAAAATTTAAAACCGCTCTCGAATCTGGGCTTGTTTGCTTCTCCTACAGTCAAGAACAAGAGACTAATTACCTTTGGCTCGGTGGAGGTCATTGGAATACAAATGACGTCGTCTCATGAATAAGATTAGGCCTCCTTTCAAAAACTAAAGAGTATCCTATATCATTGAATATTAGAAGGACGTGACATCAATGAAGAAAAAACAAAAGCATTCGTTCATCCCAGATCAAAATGCAAGGGAGCAGGCCTTTCTCGATGTTGACCGCATGATCAATGAAGGTTTAGGTGGTGGCACTGTACACGGTCATGATTCCGGCTTAATTGAAGAAACAAGAGGAAGTCTTGAACAGGAAGACCCTCCAAACTCCACAGATCATTAAGAAAAACCGTAATGCGCTCTTTTCTTAATTGCGTAAAGCGGAACGTGTAACGAGAGAAGTTCTCGCCTCACGTGAATCAACTACGTCCTCCTTGATTAAACTTCTGAAAAAAGAACGTATCATTAGGTTTTACCTAACAGATACGTTCTTTTTTGTTATACTTATAGTAATTAGACAAGCAATAAGGAGACGGCAACATTGAATGAAAAACTAATCAAACAATTCAAGCATGCTATTGTAACAAATAAGACTGAAGAACATGAATCGATTATATGGCTTGAGGATGAAACAAGACAACCTGTTGGCTTTTTAACAGACCAGTTAACAGAAAGTGAACTGCTGCTACTAACGATGCTCTTTCAACCAGTTGATTCTACTCCAAAACCTCAAGGTTCAAATGAAGAACATTGGGCTCATTTTTTATTGGCAAAAGGTGATCAACCTCGCGATCCTAAAATAATAAGAATGATTCATTTTACACTCGACAAGCGTATAGATGACCTCGATTCATTTCGTGATGTTTGGAATAATATTTTAGATGGACCAGTCATTATCGTATGGACATCATCCACACGTGGACTGATTATCCTTGATACGACAATGGAAGAGGAGCTTCCCGACTTCATTAGTATCAATCAAGCTATCGCTTCTGACTTTTACATCGATATGACATTACTAGTTGGTTCTAGCCACGAAATTGAACACGCTAAAGAGCAATTTCGTTGGGAGTCAGCTTGCTTAGATGCACTTATTAAAGCAAAAGTCATACATCGAGTGTTTTATGAGTATGAAGCGATTCCTTATTTATTACTAGAACCAATCACATTTGAGTTACGTGAACAATTTATTAATCGACTTTTAGATGAAGAACTGCGGTCCGACAAAGACTTCCTAAAGAGCATGAAAGTTTACTTTGAACATAATTTAAACATTTCAGCAGCAGCAAAGGCTCTGCATCTTCATCGCAATAGCTTACAATACCGCATTGATAAATTTACTGAACGAACGAATTTCGACCTTAGGCAATTTACTCACGCCTCCCTACTCTATCTAGCGTTATTACTTTTAGATACTCGTTCATAATCGGCAACATGCACAAAAACGCTTACATTTTTTTGTGCAAGCTTGCTATAGTGTTTTAAAAAGAAAAGGGTTACAATTTCATTAGTTCATTAATAGGAGGCGTTATACATGGCAGATATCGCATTAAAAAATGTATATAAAATTTATGATGGTGATGTAACAGCGGTTACAGATTTCAACCTTGATATTGAAGACAAGGAATTTATCGTATTCGTTGGTCCATCTGGTTGTGGTAAATCAACAACATTACGTATGATTGCAGGACTTGAGGATATTTCTAAAGGGGATTTATACATTGGCGACAAGCGTATGAACGAAGTAGCGCCAAAAGATCGTGATATCGCGATGGTATTCCAAAACTATGCCCTATATCCACATATGAATGTATATGATAACATGGCGTTTGGTCTTAAGCTTCGTAAGTTTAAGAAGGATGAAATTAAACGTCGTGTAACAGATGCAGCTAAAATTCTAGGTCTAGAAGAAATGCTTGATCGTAAGCCTAAAGCAATGTCTGGTGGTCAGCGTCAACGTGTTGCACTTGGACGTGCGATCGTTCGTGACCCACAAGTATTCTTAATGGATGAACCACTTTCTAACTTAGATGCGAAGCTTCGTGTACAAATGCGTGCAGAAATCATCAAGCTTCACAAACGTTTACAAGCAACGACAATCTACGTAACACATGACCAAACGGAAGCTATGACGATGGCAACACGAATCGTTATAATGAAATTAGGGGTTATCCAGCAAGTTGGTACTCCGAAAGATGTATATGATAACCCATCAAACGTATTCGTCGGTGGTTTCATCGGTTCACCATCTATGAACTTCTTACACGGTACATTAGAAGGTGAGTACTTCAAAGTGAATGACATTAACTTAAAAGTACCTGCCGGAAAGCTTTCATTCCTTAAAGAAAAAGGCTATGACGGTAAAGAGTTAATCCTCGGAATTCGTCCAGAAGCTGTACATGATGAGCTCGTATTCTTAGAAGGCTCTCCTGATACAAAGATTCAAGCAAAAATTGATGTTGCAGAGTTAATGGGTGCTGAAACGATCCTTTACTCAACAGTCGGTGGCCAAGACTTAGTAGCTCGTATTGATTCTCGTACAGATATTGCAAGTGGTCAAACGGTAGAGCTTGCATTAGACATGAACAAAGCTCACTTCTTTGATAAAGATTCAGAGGAAGTTATTAAAAAATAATAAAAACAAAAGAAGGTGTGTATCCTCCAAAAGGATCGCACCTTTTTCTACTATAATAATCACCACTCTTGAATGAGTACCAATGAAGCCTTATTACATGTTGGACAAGCCACGATATGGGCACATTTTTCCTCCTTTTGGTCATCCTTAATTCCATTATCTAATTTCTTCATTTCAATCGGTAAATAAGCATCGTATTTCTCACCAAAATCCATCATTCTACCATGATCAACAAGGATGGTATGACAATGCTTACACGTTTCATTTAATTCATTTAAGCCATTACAAACCGGACACATACTCATTTACATCCACATCCCTCACTTTATAACAATCAGCCAGAAAGGGTGCCCTTCTAAAATAAGGACACCCATGCCATTTTGTATTCATTTCATTATTAAGATTGACCACCCATTTGCTGTTCAGCCATTTGTACTAAACGCTTTGTAATTTCTCCCCCAACTGATCCGTTTGAACGAGAAGTTGCATCAGGTCCAAGCTGTACACCAAATTCTGAAGCAATTTCAAATTTCATTTGATCTAATGCTTGTTGTACTCCAGGTACGACAAGTTGGTTTGAACTATTATTATTTGCCATGTTGTCTCACCTCCTTGTGTACCTATAGTTTGATTCTTTTCTTCTCGATTATGTAAATGAATTTCTGATAATTTATGGCAGAATCTTATAGAAAGTATGATTTAATAATCATGATTTTTTATCTATATTTTCCTTTTTTAGAATTGTAAGAAAAATATAAAAATTGTACTATTCACGAATACATTTGTGTGATATATTATATCCTGATATTAATTATATTTATAAAGGAGGACAAACAATATGGCCTTAAATCAAGAACCTGGTCGCGAGCAATGGGCAACAAGATTAGGGTTTATCTTAGCAGCAATGGGGTCAGCCGTTGGATTAGGAAACATTTGGCGTTTTTCATATGTTGCAGGGGAAAATGGAGGAGCTGCCTTTCTTCTCATTTACTTAGTCATGATCCTTCTAATCGGCTTGCCTATTGTTATGGCAGAATTTACAATTGGACGAAAAGCACAAAGTGATGCGGTCGGTTCATTTGAGAAGCTTTCACCAGGAGGAGAACGATTAGCCGCCGGTGAACCTTGGAAAATAGCAGGTATTATGGGAGTCTCCGCTGCTTTTATGATTCTATCGTTTTACGGAGTCATTGCAGGATGGTTATTCTATTACTTGCTTAATTACTTGACAGGTAACCTTTGGACAGCTCCTGAAGGTGGCTATGGTGATTTCTTTGGTACTTTTATTGCAAGCTCAAGTCAACCAATTATATGGCAATTCATTTTTATGATTGTAACAGTCGGAATTGTGTATGTCGGTGTTAAAAAAGGAATTGAACGTGCAAATAAGATCTTAATGCCATTATTAGGTGTTTTATTAATTGTCTTATCAATTTACGGTCTTTCACTCGGTGGTGCTAAAGAGGGATTAGCATTCTTATTTTCACCAGATTGGTCAGCACTTTCTGATCCTTCCATTTACTTAGCTGCTTTAGGGCAGGCTTTCTTCTCACTAAGCTTAGGGATGGGAGCATTAATTACGTATGGTGGTTATCTTTCTAAGAAGGAAAGATTACCTGGTGCAGCAGCAAGCGTTGTTTCGCTCGATACATTGTTTGCTATTATTGCTGGTTTAATGATTTTCCCTGCTGTATTCGCTTTTAATATTAATCCTGCAGAAGGACCAGGTCTTGTCTTTGTTGTCATGCCAGATGTTTTTAATAGCTTTACGTTAGGTGGGGTGTTTGGAATCCTCTTCTTCTTCCTCCTTTCTGCTGCTGCATTGACATCTGGAGTTTCATTATTAGAGGTAGCCGTTGCTTATTTCATTCGTAAGTTTAGCTGGAACCGTAAGAAGGCAACGTTAATCGTTGGATTTATTATTTTCTTAGTTGGTATTCCATCGGCACTTTCACAAGGTGTATTAGCTGGATACGGTTTAGGTGGCCTCGATATTATCGATTCTGTAGACTTTATCGCTTCCAATATCTTTCTACCACTTGGTGGTTTAACTATTGCCATCTTTATGGGCTGGGGATGGAAGAAATCAGATGCATTACGCGACTCTGATTTTGGGGATACTCGACTCGGTCGAACATGGATCTTCTTATTACGATATATTGCACCTATTGCCATCTTGCTTGTATTCCTTGGTTCAGTCGGTGCTTTTAACTAATACCATTTCAAAAAAAATCACCAGATGTGAAAGGAACACGTCTGGTGATTTTTTATATTTTAAGGGATAATTGACAAAGCGCTCGCTCAGTTTATAGGTGCGGCTTGCACTTCCATTTCCTCTTTTATTAATTCTAATAAGAGCGTTAATCCTTTTTCAATCTTTTCCGGAGTCGCATGAGTGAAATTTAACCTCATCGTATTTTTCTTTGGTTCACCAGCATAGAACGGTTCCCCTGGAACATAAGCTACTCCTCTATCAACTGCTTTACTTAATAAATCCGTCATATTCAAACAAGGATCAACCTCAATCCAAATAAACATTCCACCCTTAGGCTTAACAAAGCTCAATCCAGGTACATTCGCTTGCTTTAAAAAGGCGACCATTGCCTCCATACGCGCTTGATACGTATCACTAATCTTCTGAATATGAGCATCCAAATCAAAGTGGCAGCATAATTGATATAGTGCATGCTGAGAAAGTGAATTCGAATGGAGATCATTCGCTTGCTTCGCTTGGGCCATCATCCGAATCACTTGATATGGACCAACAATCCAGCCTGTTCTTAGTGCAGGTACGGCTGTTTTTGAAAAAGTACTCGTATATAATACATGTGTACCATCATCCAATGCCGCAAGAGGTGTATACGTTTCACTTCGATCAAACTGAATTTCACCATACGGATCATCTTCAAACACAACAACTTTATGTTTATGGACAAGATTGACGAGTTGCTTTCGACGTTCAAGTGACCATACACGACCTGCTGGATTTGAAAATGTTGGGACGACATAGACACATTTAGGACGATACTCCTTTAATTTTCTCTCAAGATCTTCTGGAATCATTCCATCATCATCAGAATCAACTGCGACCACGTTCGCTTCATAGGAATGAAATACTTGTAAAGCTGCTAAATAGGTAGGATCTTCTGTTAATACAATATCTCCTGCACTTAACATTATTCTTGCAAATAAATCAATCGCTTGCTGAGAACCAGTCGTAACGAGAACATTATCTGGTGAATAGTTGACAATATCTTTCTTCGCCATCCGATCAATAATCACTTCACGTAACGGACGTAACCCCTCTGTTTCCGCATATTGCATCGACTGCTTTCCTGACTTAAACGTCCGATCAAACGCATCTTTAATACCTTCAATTGGAAACAAATCATCATCAGGTAATCCACCTGCAAACGAGATAATGTCTCCCTTACCAACAACCTTTAAAATATCACGAACAGCTGATGATTGGAGGTGTTTCACTCGATCTGAAAATGCATACTTCATCTAACGCACCTCTATTGTAATAAAATTTTGAATATTATATATATATACTACCTTATTCCGATAGAATGTCAACGTGAGATAAAAGAAGAGAATAGCTCAGAAACTACTCTCTTCAACAAACTCCTTATTTTTTCATCATCGCCGCATATTGCGATTTTACTAATTGGTAATATGCGCCATGATTATTCATTAATTGCTCATGTGTTCCCTCTTCCAAAATTTGACCATGCTCTAATACAACTATTTTATCTGCATCGCGAATCGTCGATAAACGATGAGCAATCATAATCGCCGTTCGACCTGCTAAGAGCTTCTTTAACCCTTCTTGTATTTTCAATTCTGTTTCGGTATCGATACTAGCTGTTGCTTCATCGAGAATAAGAATACGCGGATCTGCAAGTAATGCACGAGCAAAGGATAACAGTTGACGTTCACCAACCGACAGAACACTTCCTTTCTCTTCTACTTCCGTATTATAGCCATCCTCAAGCTTCAGAATAAACTCATGTGCTCCAATTGCACGTGCGGCATTTTTAACTTCCTCATCCGCTGCATTAGGACGCCCAAATCGAATGTTATCCATAATTGTTCCAGCAAAAATAAATGTATCTTGTAAAACGTAGCTAACATGCTTTCGCAAATCATCTAGCTTCAAGTCTCGTAAATCAACTCCATCTAGCAAAACCTTTCCGTTAGTCGGGTCATAGAAACGGCTGATTAAATTGACAATCGTTGATTTACCAGAGCCAGTATGTCCGACAAGTGCAATCGTTTCACCAGCTTCAAATGTTAAGTCTATGCAATGCAATGCTTTTCTCTTCTCATCATATGAGAACTCAACGCCTTCAAACGTAACCTCACCTTTTACATCTGCTAACACTTTTGCTTCTTCTTTTTCAGGTACAGATGGCTTCTCATCTAAAAATTCAAAGATTCGCTCCGATGAGGCCATACCTACTAATAATTGATTGTACACTTGACCTAGGCGGGAGATCGGCTCCCAAAACATTCCTAAATAGAAGGCAAAGGAAACAAATACACCGAGTGTTAATGTACTCGTATCTGATTGAAGCAAATACGCCCCATACCAAATTAAAACAACTGTACCGATAGCACCAGACATCTCTACAATTGGACGGAAAATCGCATTTTTCTTTGTTGCATCTCTCCAGCTTTCATAGTTATCTGTATTCACGCCATCGAAGAATTCCATATTTTCATGTTCTTGTGCATACGCTTGAGTGACACGAATGCCTTGAATACTTTCGTTCAAATGCGAATTTAATTTCGATTGTCGAATCCTAACTTTCTGCCATGAACGTCGTATGTTCTTTCTTAGCTTTGTTGAGATAAAGAACATGATCGGTACGACGATTAAAACCAAAATAGCTAATTCAGGACTTAATGTGAATAAAATAATGACAATCCCTAGTAACATCGCAATGTCCATTATTAAATTGACGACACCATTAGTAAATAAATCTTGCATCGAATTCACATCATTAATAACCCTTACCAAAATAGACCCAGCCGATCGTTGGTCGAAAAAACGGTGTGATAAACGTTGAATGTGATTAAATAATGCTGTACGTATGTCATAGATCATATGTTGCCCAAGCTCATTCATCCAGCGAATACGCAAAATATTAGCAAGCCACGATGCTAAATACATAAATAGGACTGTCAAAGCAATTGTCGTCATAAGCGACATATCACCAGGAGCAATCGCATAATCAATTGACCACCCAATAAAAATCGGAGCAGCTAATCGTACTGCACTTACAACGAGCATCGCTAAGATCGTTTTAGGTAAATAGCTTTTTGCATACGGCTTCATAAAGCCTAGTAAACGGCTCATTTGTTTCCAGTTAAAAGGCTTATCAATAATTTGTTCCACTGTATAATGAAATCGAGACCTTTTCTGCTCTTGTGTACGTTGTACGTCTGTATGTGTTTGACTCATTTTTACTCCTCCTTTCTCTATACTTGCTGCAGGACATATTCCTGATCCTGGTTTTGAATGTCATAAATACGGCGGTATTGGCCTTTTGAGTTTCTCAATAGTTCTTCATGTGTCCCACGTTCAATAACTTCACCTTGATCCAATACGAGTATTTCATCGGCATGCTTTACAGATGAAATACGATGAGCAATCACAAACGTTGTTCTTCCTTTCATCACTTCTTGAAACGCACGTTGTATTTTCGTTTCCGTTTGCATATCAACGGCGCTTGTAGCATCATCCAGAATTAAAATACGTGGATCCATAATAATCGATCGTGCAATAGCAATACGTTGCTTCTGACCACCAGATAATCCTAGACCACGTTCACCTAACACCGTGTCATAGCCATCAGGTAATTCTGCAATAAACTCATGCGCATCAGCACGCTTGGCTGCATCAATGATGTCCGCAATCGACGCATCAGGTCGACCATAGGCAATATTATCACGAATCGTTGATGAGAAAAGAAAGGTTTCTTGTAATACAGCACCAATCTGTTCGCGTAGTTCCTTCAACGTGTAATCATCAATCGAACGACCATCTATCAAAATATCGCCAGATGAACGTTCATAGAAGCGAGTAATCAATTGAATAATACTTGATTTTCCTGAACCCGTTGCACCAACTAATCCAATTGTCTTACCCTTCGTTGCTTCAAAGGAGATGTTCCTTAATGCTTGTTGCTGCTTGGACCCATACGTTAATGAAACGTTGTTAAAAATCACTTCTCCAACAAAATCATCTTTCTTTTGCAAGACAGGTTCCTTCGCATCATCACGACGTACAGACTCATCTAATACCTCGATTAATCGCTCTCCTGACGCTTTTGATTGTGAAAACATATTCACAATAAACCCTAGTTGCATAATCGGACCTATAATAAACCATACTAAGCTAAAGAAGGCGATAAGTTGGCCAACTTGCAAACTACCTTGAATCGTTAAATAACCACCATAAGCTAATAAAATAACAGCAGATACATGTCCTAGAAACTCCATTAAAGGAAAATATCTTCCCCATATTTTAGCAAGGTCAATATGTTTCTTACGGTAATCTTCATTCGATTGAGAAAATCGCGTAATTTCCTCATCTTCCTGTGATAACGCTTTAACCGTATTCATACCACTAACGTTTTCCTGGACTTTTGTGTTTAAACGAGCTAATGATTTTCGAATACCACGAAATCCTGGATGTACTCGCTTATCAAATTTTGCTACACTAATGGCTAAAAATGGGATCGTTATCATTGAGACGAGAGTAAGTGGTACGGAGTAATAGAACATTACTGACATACTAAAACCAATGAGTAATATAATATTTAAGAGTTGAGCACAGCCGAACGATAGGAAGAAGCGAAAGGCTTCGACATCTGCGGTTAATCGAGACATTAAATCGCCTGTCTTGGCATTATCATAATAGCGGAATGGTAAAAACTGAAGCTTTTCATATAACGTATCTCGTAATTTACGTACCGCCTTTATCCCGAATAAATCTCCTAAATATTGATGAACGTATACTGCACCACCTTTTATAATCATCGTTCCCATTATCGTTAAAGCTAAATAAGGAATTAATTCAAATCGACCATTTTCAATTGCTTCATCAATTGTAAATGCTAGAATCATTGGATAAAGAACCGTCATACCCGTTACGACAACGAGTGCAAGTAACGACCAAACGAACAATGATTTAAATGGCCAATAAAACTCTTTCAAACGTTTAAATGTATCCATCTCCATCACCTCATAATATGTACACTCTTAAACTCTATAAATTTATTTAGAGTCTCGAATGATTTTATGAAACTAAACACTATATTAAACCTAATACAAACTAGAAGTCAATAACGTTTTAAAACGTTTTCAAAATTTTATTAAAAAAGCTGTACAGCAATCTTTTCTTAGTTGAGTCGTGCGTGTAGCCGTTACAAAGAAATTATCGTTTGTAAGTAGGTTTCTCCTGTAGCGTATGGAGCCGACGTCACCTGCGAAGCCACGTTACACCTTCCACCATTAGACTTTCAAACGATTTATATAGTATGGATTATCTTAAAAAGATATCCCACTGCTTTACTTATTAGCAGTGGGATTTGGTTCATAAATATTTACGTTGTACTTTATGACCATCGAACACAAAGGTGATCGCTTTATCATTTACCTTCGTTTCAATATGAACGGTTCTTCCCCATAATTGGTATATATAAGGAAGCACTTTTTCTAAATACCCAACGTCAAGCTCTGTTCCTTCATAGGAGTGAGTAATATATAATTCACCGTTTTTCATATAATCACCGTTTGTCACAAGTAAATACGGAAAACCACCATTCACTCGAGACAAAACGAGCTGATCGCGAATATGCTCCCACTCTTTATCAACAATTTTATACTCACTTCCTTGCTTTTGGAACAAATACATGTCTTCGTTCATAACGAGATCTTTCGTTAGATAGTTACGAATAAATGAAATATCTGATTCAATCTCACGAACTTCAAAGATCTTATCTCTTCCACTACCCTCTTTAATACCTTGCCTTTCCTTCATATCATCAGTTGGGTGATTAAAACGTTCTTCAATATCCTCAAATATTTTCAACCCTAAATAGTAAGGGTTAATCGTCGTCTTTGATGGCTGAACAACTCCAGCATTTAATTTAGCAAATTCAATCGTTTCTTCGCTCGTTAAATCCATTTCCCTCAAAATACGTGCATGCCAAAATGATGCCCAGCCTTCATTCATAATTTTCGTCTCAAGCTGAGGCCAAAAGTATAGCATTTCTTCACGCATCATCGTTAAGACATCGCGCTGCCAAGGATCTAACTCTCGACTATACTCCTCTATAAATAACAATAAATCCTTTTCAGGCTTAGGTGGAAACTTCTTCTTCTTTTTTTGCTTTTCCTTGTCACCCTTCTGGTCCATATTCCATAAATCATCATATTCTGATTTTTTTCGTTTTACATTGGTGTCATCATCTTCATCTGTCATAGACCAATTTAATTTAGGTCTTACTAGACTAGGATCTATATGTTCTTGAATCGCCAAAACAGCATCTAAGAAACTTTCTACCTCTTCCTTCCCATATTGATGTTCATAATGCGCAATTCGTTCGGCAGTCGCACTCATACTCTCAACCATGTCACGGCGTGTATTCGAAAATCGAACATTGTTTTTAAAGAAGTCACAATGCGCAAGGACATGAGCAACAATGAGCTTATTTTGTATTAATGAATTACTATCTAACAAAAAGGCATAGCATGGGTCAGAATTAATAACAAGCTCATAAATTTTACTTAAGCCAAAATCATATTGTAGCTTCATTTTATGATATTGCTTTCCAAACGACCAATGGCTATACCTTGTTGGCATTCCATATGCACCAAACGTATAAATAATATCAGCCGGACATATTTCATATCTCATTTCATAAAAATCAAGTCCAAATCCATCGGCAATTTCAGTGATTTCTGAAATGGCATATTCCAGCTCTTTCTCTATTAGAGACATTGTTTTTCCCTCCCTCGTTTCAACCTCTCTTATTTGTATATGATTGAAGAAGGAAAATCATGTATCCGTATCTAGTTATGAACTCTCTTCGTTCCAAGTGTAGATACAAAGCGAACAAATGCTGAACGACCACTATCATCACGCTTAAACACTCCAGCATGGTGCAATATTTCTAAAAAGACTTGTCCAAGCTCTTGACGTAATAGTTGCTCAAAAGAAGCCTCATTGTCAAAGCCAAATTGATGTTTTATTTTATCTACCCATTTTAAATGCTTTGTAATCTCACCAGTTGCATTAACTGTTTCACCACGTTCTTTAGCACCTATATATGTGACAACTTGTTGCAGTTCATCCTTCAATCGTCCCGGTAATACCGCTAACCCCATCACTTCAATGAGCCCGATATTTTCTTTCTTAATATGATGAACATGCTGGTGAGGATGGAATAAGCCATCAGGATGTTCATCTGTTGTTTGATTGTTTCTTAAAACTAGATCTAATTCAAACTTTCCCCCTCGCATCCGGGAGATTGGAGTAATCGTATTATGTGGTGTACCATCTGTTTGTGCAACTATGTTAGCCTTACGATCCTCATATACACGCCAAGCTTCTAAAATATCATAGGCAACGTTTGCTAACTCTTCCTTATTCGTTGCCTGTAACCGTAGCACAGACATCGGCCATTTCACGATCCCTGCTTGTACTGATGGGAAACGTTCAAAAGAAAACATTTCTTCCATTTCCGCCTTAGCCATTGGAAAATCATGAGCTCCCCCTTGGAAATGATCATGGCTTAATATCGAGCCTCCGACAATAGGCAAATCTGCATTAGAGCCTAAGAAATAATGTGGAAACTGATCAACAAAATCAAGAAGACGTTTAAACGTTAAATGAGTAATTTTCATTGGCTCATGCTTTTCCTTTAAGACAATAGCATGCTCATTATAATAAACATACGGCGAGAATTGAATGTGCCATCTCTCGTCATTTAGCGTAACAGGGATTGTTCGTAAATTTTGCCTTGCCGGATGGTTGATACGACCTTTATAGCCTACGTTTTCTACACAAAGTAAACATTTAGGATAGTTAACACTTTCCAACCCTTTCGCAGCAGCAATCGCCTTAGGGTCCTTTTCCGGTTTGGATAAATTAATTGTAATTTCAAGCTGTCCATAGTCCGTATCAGCATACCAATGCTCATTCTTTGCAATGCGGTCCGTTCGAATATAATGGACATCCTTAGATAACTGATATAAATAACGCGTTGCCGCTTCAGAACTTTCCTTCTTATATTTCCAAAAAAACGTATCAATCACTTCAGAAGGTCGCTTCGTTAACATACCCATTAGTTGTGTATCGAGTAAATCACGATATACAACTGAATTAGATTCGAGTACACCCTCTTTTGCAGACCAATCTAATATACTTGTGAGAATGGTCACTGGTGTATCTAGCTCCTCTTCATCAACCTTTACTTCTTCAACCGTATCTAAAGACAAAACCGCTAACAGTTGGTTACGTGTCCAAATGACGTCCTCTTTCTCTATTAATTTTTTTTTCAATCCGTATTGAACTAATCGTTCAATATCATGATAAATACTCATCGCTCACGCATCCTTTCATAGTCTTAGTATCGGATACTCACCCTCAGTTTACACTAAACGAGAAAGTTAGTAAATTTATTTAATAAAGTTTTTATAAATTCATATCATATTATCTTCATCGATGATTTATGATCCATACAAGCAAACATAAAGTATAGATTCATGACACAACTGTATGAGCTTTCCACTAAGTAAAAAAAGCCTGCAAAGAAACACTCTCTGCAAGCACGCCATGTTAAACAAGTGATTGGACTTTAGCCATCACATCTGCTTTTAACGTTTTTAACGCCTGTTGACTTTCATCCAACGAACTCTTGTTTACACCAAAATAAAATTTCACTTTTGGCTCCGTACCAGAAGGACGAATACAGAACCATGATCCATCCGCAAGTTTATATTTTAATACATTTGACTTAGGCAACGTAATAGCCGCCTTTTCATTTGTCTCTAGTTCCATCACAATACTCGCTTCGTAATCTTCAACTGATACTACCGCATGACCGCCCATCATCTTTGGTGGTTCATGACGGAACTTCGCTAATATATGTTGAATCTTTTCAACTCCGGCTTTCCCTTTAAGTGTTAAAGACTCTAACCCTTCCTGATAGAATCCATATTTAGAGAAAATTTCTAACAACCCATCATATAATGTCATTTGACGTGTTTTATAATAGGTAGCTAACTCTGCTGCAAATAAACAAGCCTGAACAGCATCTTTGTCACGTACAAAATCTCCAATTAAATACCCGTAACTTTCTTCATAACCAAACAAAAATTGATGTTGCCCCGTTTCTTGATACTGTTTAATTTTTTCACCAATAAACTTAAAGCCTGTTAACGTATCAATCGTTGTTAAATTAAAACGATCTGCAATGGCTCGACCAATTTCAGAAGTTACAATGGTTTTTAACACCGCACCATTTTCAGGAAGTATATGCTGATGTTCCTTTTGTGTTAGCAAATAATCAAGCATTAGAGCGCCTGTTTGATTTCCAGTTAAAACAACATATTGATCTTCACTGTTTTTAACAGCCACACCAACACGATCTCCGTCTGGGTCTGTCGCTAATAGTACATCAGCCTGTTCTTTTTCACCTAACTCCATTGCTAGCTTAAATGCCGCATGCTCCTCAGGATTAGGCGAGCTCACCGTTGAAAAGTCAGGATCAGGGAGTTCTTGCTCAGGAACAACTGTAAGGTTCGTAAATCCGTTACTTTCCAACGCACGGCGAACTGGGATGTTGGCAGCCCCATGTAATGGTGTGAAAATAATTTTCACATTTTGGCCTTCTTCTTCAACCATTTCTTTTTGGACTAGAATCGACGCTAACGCTTCGTTGTAAGCTTCATCAATTTCCTCAGAAACTATTTTCAACAGCTGATTACCCTTTAGTTCCATTTCGTCAGCAACAGGAATCTCTAATTCATTTTCAACAGAATTTACGTATTGTACAAGCTCTTCAGCTGGTCCAGGAGGAAGCTGTCCTCCATCGTCTCCATACACTTTAAAGCCATTATATTCAGGAGGGTTATGACTTGCTGTTATCACAACACCACCAGCTGCCTTTAAATATCTCACAGCAAATGAGAGCTCCGGGGTCGGGCGTAATTCATGAAATAAATAGGATTGAATTCCATGGTTTCCTAACGTCAATGCCGTTTCTAATGCAAATTCCTTCGATTTATGTCTAGAATCAAATGCAATCGCTACACCACGTTCTTTTGCTTCCTGTCCTTGATTTTCTATGTAACGAGCCAGTCCCTCTGCCGCTCGACGAATCGTATAAGTATTCATGCGGTTCGTACCTGGGCCAATTTCTCCACGCATGCCGCCTGTTCCAAACTCTAAATTCTTATAAAAGCTGTCTTCAAGAACTTCTTCATTGCCGCTTAACTGTTCAAGTAATTGTTTAAGTTCTTCCTCTAATGCTGAATGCTTTGCCCATTTCTCATATTGTGTGCGCCAATTCATCTTCATTCCCCCTCAACAATTTCATTTCCGTTATCCATCGCTTATTATACCATTATCTTACTGACTACAAATACTTGCACTTAAAAAACTATCTATGTTTTTTATTAGTGTAAGGTACCTCCTAAAATGTCGCAATATACTCACTCATTATATAGAAAAGAGTTACCTCAGTAATACTTCTTTCTGAGGCAACTCTTACAATCATTATGATTTAAATCCATTTGGATGGGCTTGATGCCAGCTCCACGCATGTGAAATGATTTCCTTTAATGCAGGGTACGTTGGCCGCCACCCTAATTCTTCCTTCGCCAATTCAGATGAAGCAATTAAGGTAGCTGGATCACCAGCGCGTCTCGGAGCTACTTGTGCCGGAATGTCATGACCTGTTACATTTCGGCAAGTGTCAATGACTTCTTTCACAGTAAAGCCTGCACCGTTCCCTAAATTATAAATCGCACTTTCATCCTTTTTACGTAATGATTGTACAGCCAAATAATGAGCTTGAGCAAGGTCGAGCACATGAATATAATCACGTACACAGCTTCCATCCTTCGTGTCATAACCCTCACCAAAGATTTGTACATGCTCCCGCTGATTCAGCGCAACCTGTAGCACAATTGGTATAAGATGAGACTCAGGAGTATGATCCTCACCAATTTGACCTTTCGGATCAGCTCCAGCCGCATTAAAATAGCGTAAGCAAACCGATTTTAAACCATATGCTTGATCACACCACTTTAGCATTCGTTCAATTGCTAGCTTCGTTTCTCCATATGGATTTGTCGGGACCGTCGGATCTGATTCTTTTATCGGAATCGAGACAGGTTCTCCGTAAGTTGCCGCAGTTGAAGAGAATACGATTCGAGAAACATCATGCTCCTGCATTTTCTTCACTAGCTTATACGTGCCTAGTACGTTATTCTCATAGTACTTTAATGGATTACCGACACTTTCTCCAACTAATGAATATGCCGCAAAATGAATAACAGAATCAAACGTATGTTTTGAGAAAATGTCATCTAAGATCCGTTCGTCCTCGATTGAGCCCTCATAAAAAGTAGCACCTAATGTCGCTTCCTCGTGTCCTGTTTCTAAACTATCTAGAATCACGACTTCTTCCCCTTGGTCGCGTAAATATAAGACCGTATGACTGCCTATATATCCAGCTCCACCAACAACTAAAATAGCCATAGAACTTTCCCCCCTTCTTTTGCTTAAACCTCTGTCACTCCATTACCTGCTTCGCAAATGTAAAATGATGGTTCTAACCCCGTTTTTGCATGATACGTTTTTGCCACTTGCTCTTTAAACGATTCAACTTGTTCAGCGGCTACAATACTAACAGAGCATCCACCAAAACCAGCACCTGTCATTCTCGTCCCAATACAACCTTCAACAACATGTTGTGAATCATAAAGGGCATCTAACGCTTCTCCTGTCACTTCATAATCATCCCGTAATGAAACATGAGATTCTAACATACGCTTTCCAAACCGATTCAAATCACCTGACTCGAGCGCTGCCTTAGCATCTTCTGTACGAGCATTTTCTGTTACGACATGCTTCACCCGACGATAAAGCAAATCATTTTCTAAAAACGTCTCAATTGAAGCTAGGTCACCGACATGGGCATCACTTAACGTTTTCCATTCCGGTCGATGCTGTTGAATGATCGCAAGAGCCTCTTCACACTCTGCTCGTCGCTCATTGTATTTCGAATCAGCTAATCCTCTTCGTTTATTCGTATTCGTAATGACAATTTTATTTTCACCTAGCTCAAGAGGTACGTCATGTGCCTCCATCGTATTCGTATTTAAATAAATCGCGTGTTTTTCCTTACATAAACCAACCGCATATTGATCCATTATGCCACTGTTAACACCAATATAATGATTTTCCATCCTTTGACACAATTTAGCAAGCTCGACTCTTGATAACGAAACATGAAATAATTCGCTCAAGCCGTAAGCTGTTACCATACCGATAGACGCTGAAGATGATAATCCTGCTCCATTTGGAATTGTACCGTGATACACGACATCAATCCCTTTTAAGGAATCACTTAATTTCACTAATTCATTTATAATCCCTTTAGGGTAATTCCCCCAATCATCCTCATCTTTATAGGCAAGATCATCTAATGAGAATGTAATCTTTTGATCGAAGTTTGTACTTACTAATGTACACATTCGATCTGTGCGGGGACGAATCGTCATAAATGTCCCAATTGTTAATGCTGTCGGGAATACAAAACCTCCATTGTAATCCGTATGTTCACCGATTAAATTCACTCTTCCAGGAGCAAAGAATGTGCGTGCGTGCTGTGACTTATTTGAGAACTCATGAAAAAAGCGATCTTTTACTAATTGAATGTCCATCGTTTACCTCCATTAACCTATTTTCAAAGTTAATTAATTAAATTTATTAAGTATTATATCATAGGTTTGGTTAAGAAACAGCACTATTTCTTGAGAAAATTTGTTTTAATACGATCGTAACAGCTCCAATAACTGTTCCATTATCTCCTAAATGGGATAATACAATTTCAGTATTTCGAGCTTGCTCAGTTAATGCCTTCGTTTGAACGACTTTTTTTAATGGTTCAAGTATAAAATCACCCGCCTTCGAAACACCACCACCAATAATCACTTTTTCAGGATTCATAAAATGAATACTATTAATGATGCCGATACCTAAGTAAGTCCCTGTCTCTTCTAAAAGCTCAATCGCCAATTCATCTCCAGCCATTGCGCATTCATGAATCACTTTTCCACTTAAGTTATTTTTCATTAGAATCGACGTTCGTCCACTCTCGAGTGCTTCTAATGCTCGTTGCTGTAGCGCTTCACTACTTGCTATTGTTTGTAAGCAGCCGTAACTTCCGCATTGACACCTCTTCCCATACATATCAACAACAGTATGACCAATTTCCCCCGCAGTACCATAGTGTCCATAAAATAACTCGTTATTTAAAATAATCCCTGCACCTATCCCTGTTCCGACATTCATACATAGAACATGATCAATATCTTTCCCATTTCCGAACCAGGATTCTCCTAAAGCGAGTGCTCTTGCGTCATTTTCAACATAGGTCGTTATTTCAAAATGCCCCTCTAGCTCCTGTTTAATGGGGATATTCGCTAAATTGAAATTAGGAGCGTACAGAGCTATTCCGTTTGTATGGTCCACAATTCCATGCATCCCTACACCTATTCCGATAATTTTCTCTTCCGGGCATGAGGAGTGTGATAGAACATCAGTAATTACTTCTTTTAGTACCTTAAGAAATGTTTGTTCATTCATTCCCTTTGGTAATGCATGTGTTACTTGATGCTCGATTGTGGCATCCAAATCAGTGAGTACAGCTCTAATTGAACGACCGCCTACATCTATTCCAATAATGTATGAATGCTTTGCTTCTATTGTAAGAAGAATTGGTTTTCTCCCACCTTTTGACTTACCAATCGCGCTCTCCTTCACGATCCCTGACTCCAATAGTTCAGATACGATGTTCGTGACTGTTGGAGGAGTTAACTTTGTTTGTTTTGCAATATCTGCACGTGAGATTGGACCATATTCACGAATAATCGTTAAAATAACCGATCGATTCAAGGACTTCATTAATTGAAAGCTACCTGTTATATGCGTACGAGTCATATTCATCCCTCATTTCTATTCCTAACTAGTACTATGAAAAGTATATCGTCTCTTATAGAAAGTGACAATCGGTTATTCGATAGCGCTTCTGTACAAGCTCATAAAAAATATAGAAGATTTAACTGAACTTGAATATCCATATATGTTAGAGTAGAGGTAATTCAGTGAAAAATTGAAACCAATGTCTTTTACTGGGCGTATATTCTACTAACAAAGAAAAGGAGTTGTTAAGATGACTGAAATATTATGGTTAAGCATTATTGGTATTATTCTGTCTATCCTATTAATTATAGGGATTGTTGTATTTATTATTTTTAAGCTGCGATATAAGACGGCAAGTACAAACCAGGCTCTCATCATTACAGGGCCAAACCTCGGAAATCCAGATGAGGATTCACGAATTTTCGTTGATGAAAATGGTAGAAGTATGAAGATTATTCGTGGTGGAGGTGTGAGACTTAAACTCTTTCAAACTTGTACACCGGTTGATTTAAATTCCTTTCAAATTAAATTAACAACACCGAAAGTCTATACCTCCCAAGGAGTGCCTGTCATTGCTGATGCGGTCACTTCTGTAAAAATTGCCGATTCCCTTATCGGAGTAGCCAATTACGCAGAGCAATTTCTCGGAAAGAAGCAAAAAGAAATTGAAGATGAGGTTTCGAAAGTATTAGGTACCAACCTTCGTGCGATATTATCAAAATTGAGTGTCACAGAAATTAATAATGATCGGGAATCATTTAATCATCAAGTTCAAGATATTGCTCAAGAAGAGCTCGACAATATGGGCTTTAAAATCACTTCATTTGGTTTAGATGATTTAAGAGATACAGATGAAGAAAATGGATACTTAGAAAACCTCGGACGCCCACGAATAGCTGAAATACGCAAAAAAGCGGAAATGGCCGAATCTGATGCTGAAAAGGAAACAAGAATTTACCGAGCGAAAAATGATCAAGAGGCACAAGATGAAGAAAACCGCCGTCAAACAGCTATTGCCGAATCTCGTAAAGAAAAAGATGTAAAGGAAGCACAAATTAAAGAAGAAACAGAGCGTGCCCGAGCAAAGTCAGAGCAATCCTACGAGTTAGAGAAAGCTAAGCTTGCTCAACAAGTGAAAGAAGAAGAAATGCAAATTCAATACATCGAACGACAGCGCCAAGTTCAATTGCAAGTTGAGGAACAAAAACGCCGTAAAGCTCTCGCTGATGCAGATGCTTATGATATTAAAGCAAAAGCAGAAGCAGAAGCAGAGAAAGCTAGAATTGATGGGGAAACAAAAGCGACCATTGAAAAACAAAAGGGGCTTGCAGAGGCTGAAGTTATTCGTGAGCGAGGTCGTGCGGAAGCAGAAGCTAAAGAACTTATGGCTCAAGCAATGGAGAAGTTTGGAGAAGCGGCAATTCTCGAAATGTTTATCCAAGTCCTTCCGAAATATGCACATGAAATTGCCAAACCTTTATCACAAATTGACGAAATGAAAGTATTTGATTTTGGTGGATCAGATTCAAATGGCGGAGCATCAAAAATTACTAATAATGTAACGAAAACAATGCTAGGTCTACAAGAAAGCTTAAAAGAAACGACTGGAATGGACCTTAAAGAAATGTTAGAAACTTACGTCTCAAGAGGTCGAAATCAGTTATTTGAAGAGATCAAAGAAACTGCTAGTACAACTGAACATTCTAATCTCGATCAAACTGCTGACTACGAGGAAAAGGAAATGTCCAATCTAGAAAAACAGCGAGAAGAAAACGTAGATTCCTAACATATAAATGGAGCGTTATGTTAGCTATTACAGGAATTTTAAGCAACTTTAAGCAACTTCATGAAAATGAAGTACCGATACCACCTGTAATGAGCTTTACATAGCGCTCTTTTAAGTCCGATTTGATCGCATCTCCGCTATTGACTTCTAATGATTTCTAGTTTTAAATCAGGTGGTAATGGCTGCCCTAGATGAAATAAGTCAGCTGGATCACGACGATTACGTGCCGCTATCTCGCCTTCAACTGAAAGAAACACTTGATTTTGATAAACATCCCTACCCTTTTTTGCATGGACAAGAGCAACCCACTGACCTGGAACCGAAAAGATCACGTCAGCTTCATATAATCCTTCACCTATTGAATGGAACGTCCTCTCAATTTGATGAACAGTATCTGGTCGATCAAAAACGACCGAAACCTCAGCACCTTCAATTGGTTCATTTCGCTCATCAACAATATAAAGGTGAATCGTTGATATGTTACCTGTATAATAGACATCCTCACTAATCGTCGTTACATTCCAATGGTCAATAAGCTTTTCATTAGGAAAAAGAACGATCAGAAATATAGCAAACCCAATTAAACAAACGATCCCAGCTACGACCACTGGCCATTCAAAGGACGTTTTTGTCGCAATTCTCATCTCTAACCTCCTTGCTGTCATATTCATCATTTCCAGCAAGAAGAAAACTTAAACAAAAAGAATATAGAAATGCGACTTTTAAAAACACTTTATTTTTCCCTTTTTATTAATCTGCTTTTTTATCGGCATAGGAAATTAATTAAATCGTTATTTCTGACGGTATTCAATCGAAAATATATCATGTCTACGATCTTTCAATTGTCTCACACTACCGGCTCGGCGATTTCTTCTTAATATTTCTAAATCAACATCACCTACAACAACCGTTTCAATATTCGGCTGGCACTCTCCGACAATTCCGTCACGAGCAAATGCAAAATCAGATGGGCTAAAGATCCCTGATTGTGCATATTGAATATCCATATTTTCTACATCAGTTAAGTTGCCCACTGTCCCGGACAAAACGGTATATACTTGGTTTTCAATCGCACGCGCTTGTGAACAGTACCGAACGCGTAAGTACCCTTGACGATCATCCGTACAAAATGGTGTGAAAATGATGTTTGCTCCTCGATCTACTGCAATACGCCCAAGTTCCGGAAACTCAATATCATAACAAATTTGTATCGCTATTTTTCCACAATCTGTATCAAAGACATTTACCTTGTCTCCACCTGAAATACCCCAAAAACGCTTTTCGTTCGGAGTAATGTGAAGCTTGTATTGCTTTTCAATCGTCCCATCTCTTCTAAACAGATATGAAATATTGAAGATTTTCCCTTCTTCTTCAACAAAGTGTGAACCACCAATAATATTTACATTGTATTTAACAGCTAAATTCGTAAACAAGTCTAAATAATCTTCAGTAAATTCAGTTAAGCGACGAATTGCCAAGCTCGGACTTTTTTCAGGTAGAAAGGACAATAGCTGTAATGTGAAAATTTCAGGAAATACAGCAAAATCAGACTGAAAGCTTGCCGCAACATCTGTATAGTACTCACATTGAATAGCGAAGTCTTCAAATGATGATATTTTTTTCATTTCATATTGAATCGTTGTAATTCGTACTGGAAAGGATGTCTTAAATTGACGTTTAGGCATCGTCGCACGATAATCAATATTATTCCATTCCATTAATGTCGCATTACGAAGGGATGCTTTATCGTCATGTAAATAATTTGGATTGACCCGCTTTAACGTAAAACCGTTCATCACCTGGAACGTCAAAACAGGGTCATAAATGTTATGCATCATCACTTCTTCCACATACTGTCTAGGCGTTAATTCTTTAGCGTACTTGTAATAATTCGGTATACGCCCCCCAATAATGATACTTTTTAAATTTAATTCTCTCGCCAAATCTTTTCGAGCCTCGTACAACCTCCTACCTATTTTCATTCGACGGTAATCAGGATGGACCATTACTTCAATACCATATAAATTATAGCCTTCAGGATCATGATTTGTAATGTATCCTTTGTCAGTAATCTCATTCCACGTGTGTTGGTCATCATACTCATCAAAGTTAATAATTAAGCTTGAGCATGAACCAATAATAATGCCATCATATTCAACACAAAATTGCCCTTCAGGAAAGTGCTCTAAATGGCTCTGCAAATGTTCTATTTTCCATGGCTCCATATTACGAAAGCACAATTTTTGCATTTCGATTATTTCTAAAAAATCACCTTCACGTATATTACGAAGAATCATTTTCTTTTCATATTTAGATACATCAATTTTGGACACGATGTCACTCCCTTAAATTACAACATTCATCAACTACCTATTTATTATAAGAAATATTCCTCATAATAACATACATTATATTGAAAGGTATATTGTACATTTACTTCTGCGATAAATTCTGATTTATAAAAAAAACCACCTTATAGGCGGTTTTATTACTCTTCCTTAACAGCGATATGCACTTTAATTGCTCCAATACTAGTAGTGAATGGAATTGTAACAAATGGTAATTTAGAATGAAATCTAGAATCTCCTTCATTGACTATCGGCGTTGTTACATCAATTGTACAGGCTTCCTTTGAAAGTTCGGTAGCAGTTGTCCCTGCTACCCAATTACCAAATTCTTGAACAGCACTCCAACCCATGTCATCAAGTTCTTGGATTTCCATACCACCCATCATCGTACCTACTATTTTCTTTGCTGTTTCTCCTGAAAACGTTACAATAATTTGACCTGTAAGTTCCCCTTTTATTCCTAGTATTACAGCCACATTGTTTGATGGAATTGATCCAGTACCTGCACTTGGTCTTTCTTGATTAATCTCTAAGCCAAAGTGATTTGTTAATATCTCTTTCGTCGCTCTACTTATTGCATTAACATGATTAACATTCACGTAACATTCCCCCAAAAGCACCACGACAACACACATGTCGAATAGTGACAGATAATTATTATGAAAGTTGTCGTTCCTTGTCGTTTTCACGAATAGCATACCATTGTTCACGTGCCATTTCTACTATTTTTTTCTCTTCGTGTTTATTTTTATGTTCAACAACCTTTGCTAAATATTTCAATGCATCTTCTGTATGTTCAACTCTTCTAGCAATTTCTCCAATCATGTATAACATCTTAATATCTGTCATCGTTGTACCATCGTAATCAGCTTCCAAATAAGACGCTTTGTACTTTTCTAACGCCTTCAACAAAAAACGCCTTTCTTCTTGTTCATCTTTTCTCATTCGACAAAGCCACCCTAATCTTAAACATAAACTTGCCATAACAATTGTTTTTTCCTTCTTTACCATCCCACTAATAACTGCCAATTTTGTAGCTTTAATAGCATCTACCACATGTCGTTCTTGTCCAAAATCTTGTACTGACCAACCTCTTAACTGTTCTTTAATGACATTTAGAGAATCACTATTAATGCTAGAAGAAAATGTATCCATAAAGGCAAATCCACAATTAGGACATACGATAGCCTCATATAGTAAAGGATGAATACTAGAGTCTTTATACTCAGTAAAAAAATCAGTATGAATATTTTCTACTTTCAAAAAACGAGTGCGCACTCGTTTAGTCGAGTGTTTATGAGCACATATTTGACAAACACTCTCTTTATCATATAACGGTGTCAGCATTTCATTCAATTTTATCACCTAGTCTATTTGTCTTTCTTTTATTTTAGTTCAAAAGTACCTATTATACTAGAGGGAAATGGAATTTTTCTTATACCTAAATAATCTGTCCTTCGTAAACTCTCATCTTATGTATTCTAGCACCACATTCCAAGAAAAAATTATGCAATAAATTCTTCAGCAGTAATACTAGCAACTAAATCATAAAACGGCTTAAACTTTTTCTTATTTCGAAAATTTAATGTTTGATACATGTAATTTTTTATGTCGACAGCTCCCAAATTTCCCGCCATTAACGTCTGGATGATCTGGCTTAGGAACTCAATAAGCAAAATTAAACTATCCCAATCCATCTATACAAAGTCACTTACTGTATGACGTATGATTGACGAAGTTTGTCTAATAACTCTATATTTGACCAATAATGATTATTTTTGATTTTGTTGATCAATGTCGGAATAATTGGAATAAAAATACTCTAAATGACATTCGAATTATGATATTATAATAGTACGATCAATTACCGTTCATTTCTTGAATTCATGCCCCTTTAAAAAAACAGAAATTAAGAAAAGGCAAACTTGTTGAAAGGCAAGGACGCAAAGCCACAGGTCTACGGAACCAAACTATGACGGCTGGGCTACCGATAAAGATGGAGGAATCTTGATGTTTGTATTACCCCTGGAGAATATTAAGGAAATTGATCAAGAGTGGGAACAATTAATGAAAGAGGCAAAGGAAATAGGGTTATCCCCCGAAGAAGTTCGCTTATTTCTTAAACAAGGCAGCAAACATTCTCTAACCGTACAAATGATACAACAATCAAACTCATTAGCTTAACTCGCTAGAGACAAAGTCTCCTCCGGAGGCTTTGTCAAACTCACCGCTGTTTTACTTCCTCCATCCATTCATATTTTTTCACTATGAGCCTTTTCTACTTCAATACAAAAAAGCCCGAACGGAGGACGCCCTCCATCCGAACTATGAGGTCATTTAAAAAGTTTGGTTTCTAACTTTTCCTGTCCCCTTTAAGCAATGTGCAAAACCATTGTCTGTTTTGAATAGATTGATATGAGTGAAGCCATTGCTAGTCAATTCAAAGGTACTGAAAATGTTGATTTGTACTTTTAAAGTGGCCTCAACTATATTATTAAGGAATCGCTTGCTTTTGGTTTTGTAATAGATGTCTAAATACTCCTTTTTCTTCTTCTGCCAATTTAGCATACTCACCTGACTGTATGATATGGCCATGTTCTAGTACAATCACTTGATCCGCATCACGTATCGTTGATAAACGATGAGCAATAACAATAATCGTCATACTTCCTTGTAAATGACGTAATGCCTCTTGAATCTTCTTCTCATTCTCTGAATCTAAGGCACTTGTTGCTTCATCCAAAATGAGAATAGTAGGCTTTCTTAAAATCGCGCGAGCTAAGACTAAACGTTGCCTTTCCCCTCCTGATAGCTTCATCCCACGATCACCAATTATCGTATCTAATTGGTTTGGTAACATTTTGACGAAATCAGCTGCCATTGAAAACTCTAACGCTTCCCACATCTCTTGTTCAGTAGCATGTGGAGCTACTAGCATTAAATTCTCCCGGATCGTTTCATTAAACAAAAAAGGTTCTTGTGGTACATAACTAATCGATTGTCGTAAATCCATTAATCGTTTTTCCGTTAATGGTAATCCATCTACCAAAACCTGCCCCTTTTGTGGTTTATTTAAGCCCATAAACAGATCAATCAAGGTGCTTTTACCTGCTCCAGAACGACCAACGACAGCTGTCATTTTATTAGCGGGTATTCGTACAGAAATGTTATGAAGTGCGTATATATTCGATTCACTTTCTCCTTCATCATTATATGAAAAATACACATTTTTACACTCAATATGATTATGAACATTAAGCCGAGTTCCTTTATCAAACTTGTGAAATTCCTTCAATTCTTCACACTCATGTTGAATGGCTTTCACGACTTCAAAAGCAGGTACCGTATTAGCAATCTGCTCCATAGATGCTTGAATATCTGTAACACGAGGCCACAGTCTAGAGAAAATCACAATAACAAGTAATAATTGTCCTCCTTGTGAATGAAACAAGTTAATCGAAAAAAAAATAAACATAGCCATTAAGCAGGCAGATGCGATTTTATAATACATTTGAGATGTAGCTTGTAATTTCGTATAGTTAACCTGCTCTTCTTTCATCTTCTTTGTAACCGAATCATACCAACTTAATCTATTTAGCTCTAGTGTGTTACTTTTAATATCTTTAATTCCATTTATTTGATCTGTTACACCAGCTAAATACGCCTTACTTAATTCATGATTACGACTTCCTAATCTCATTGAATTCGATAAAAACTTACGAGAAAAAAACAACAGTAGTAATCCACTTAAGAGTACAAACCCCGTAATAGTAGGTGATAACCAAAAAGCAATACTAATTTGAATCAGCGTAAAAATAAAAGACGAGACAAATTGTAAAAAGGTAAATGTTCCTGCTCCAACTTTCGTAATTTCATTTGTAAGTATATTTATTAAATCAGATTTTCTTTTTTTTACAAAAAATGCCCATTTCGCTTGAAGAATTAAACGATACGTTTCAAATCGTAAATATCGATAAAAACCGTTTGTGATTTCAGTATTCTTAACCGTTATGTAACGTTGTAAAACATTTTGAGCTATAACAATCATAACAAAAAGAAGTAAAATGATTGGAAGTCCGATCGATGACGGTATTTGTTCAAATGGTTCAAATAAAAAAGCAATTCTTGCAATCTCGCCTTGTAAAGGTAAAATTCCACTCATACTAATCATTGGAATTAACAATAGAATGCCAATACCCTCTAATAAGCTTATACATGACATCGCCATTAAGTTGACATAGAGCCCTTTACCACTATAAGAATGGATCTGTTTCACAAAATATATGATGGAGTTCATTTTTTCCCCCTTAAATACTCGCTACTCTTCGTGTTTTCCTCCATACCCATAGAAATGGACGCAATAGAAAATATAAATAATGTAATTTCCTTGGAAGCTTTAACGTTCGAGCATCTTCTGGGTAAGGGTATAGATAACCCATCATTACGACACACTTTTTCTTAAACGACATTAAGGAAAATAAGTAACGACGATTGTATACAGAGATTTCACGTGGTAGCGGTTCACTATGGGGATCAACTAAATCCTCTAAATAGTAGAGAACTGTCCTTGAAAGTCTTTCTGCTTTTCTATTCATCAAATGAGTGAGCTTCTCAGGAATCTTTGTACGAAACATTTCAGAAGTTAAAAATAGTGCCTGACCTGCAACTGCAGGATGATAGTATTGCTTAATATGAGCACACACTAACTCCCAATTAAGATCCATATGTAACATGTGATGAATATCTAACAACCAGCGTAGCCGAAACCAGCCATGTCTTGCACCATGTATAATAAGAAACACAAATAAATCTTCATACCCTAAACAATATACATGCCCATTTAACTGGCTATGTAGCCTTTTATTTGCCCAAAGTGTATTGAAGCTTATTTCCTTTCCAGGACCGGGATGTAACCTCCAATGAACTTCAAATTTCATACCACTTTCCTCATGCTTGTATACAGTGTGGTGCTGTCGCCATTTCCAATCATTTAAAATGGTCGGCAGTGGTTCCTCCCTAATAAATCCCTCCTCTTTAAGAAGCTGATCCATTTTAGATAATTCATTAATTGGTACTAATGCATCTAGATCTGAGGATGTCCTAAGAGATAGATCACCATATAATTCGGCTAGTATAGGGCCTTTCAAAAAAAGAACATGTAACTTTTGCTGAAAAAATCGAACACTCAACCTTTCCATTTCTGATGTGAAGTACAACATTTTAAACGTATTCGCTTGATACCTTTCTTCTAAAGCTGCCATAATTGTTTTCGGAAAATCTACATTACTACGCTTAATAATAGGATATAGCACTGGGTATAAACGATGATGAATCGCATAGTTCAAAAACCGATCCCAATTCCATTGTTTTTTTTTTGTATGCACCATATCAATATCCGTTTGATTCCTCACACATTTCAACAAATACCTACATTCTAACGATAATTTTTCTTCTAACCGATACTCGCTTCTCATACTCCTCTCCTACTCTCTTTTGCTATTATTTGCTTAGAAAAGGTTTGAACAACTGTATATCTCTCCATTTCATCAGCTCCAGATACATAGTAAGAGCCACTACGAAGCCATGCATGTGCAGCCATTTGCCCTTGTTTTTCTTTCATAACTCCTAAATACAGAGTACTCGAAACACGACGCCGCTCTAACATTTTCATCGCTGCTATCGCTTGAACGAGACATTTACTTTCCCAAAATGTATAACGACTCATCACTTCAATAGCTAATGCGATATCATCAACTAATTGATTCGTCTCTTTAGAGTGACAAAAGGCAGACTCAGCATGTTGTTCTCCTAACCATTTAGAAACCGTCGCAAAGGGAAGGAGCTTTAAGGTACGTGCAATAGCTAAGAAGGTAAAAGCTTCAATGAATAGCAGCTTCCTATGAAAGTCTAGTTTCATAAAGGTGTTTAATGCCTGGAACAATTTACTCTCCCCTTTCTTTCTTACACCCCTTTAGAATGAAGGACAATTAAATCTTCTTTCAATAGTTTTTCAATAAACTGAATGACGTGCCTTTCACATAGTTCTTCTGTTACGTCATATTGTTCATGTAGCTTCATGACGACCTGTCCAATAGTCGTTGGTGATTCAATTAATTCCCATATATCTCCACCAACTGATCCTAAATTATAATACTTCCCCTTAGCTATATTTAACATCACCTTTTCACCATCCATATCACTTACGACGTTTCCTTTTGCTTGCACAACCTGATCTTCATTAGACAAAACGCTTTTCGCTTTCATAGCAATCCTCCTTCACTATCATACGTTCCATTTCTTTCATTATTATAGGTGCAGTGAACTCATTTTCTGGTCTCTCTATTCGAAATACACGAACATTCCTTAGAAGTCTACTTATCATCGTAAAATGCCACTCTAATAACCCTAATGGTTCAAGTAAATATTGACGGTACGTATGTTCCCCTAATAGACGAAAGCGGTCTAAGCTTTCTACTTCAGAAAGCCTCACTTTACCATTCTTTTTCATTGTTAATTCAAATACACCTGCAAGGCTTTGTGGTTCTGTATGGAAATATTCATGTACAGGGACAGCATATTTTGTCTCTTTTGCAAAAATAGAAGAATAACGGTCTGATTTCTCACCAAAATAATCAAGGCTTTTCTGCCAAAGCTTCTGTTGTGGGTATGCTGGTGATACAATTGGGACATTGTCTTCATCCAAAGAAACAGCTATGACATCATCACTTAATAACCGGTAGCCTTGTTTAATGAGTGCCGATGCCAAAGTCGACTTCCCAGCTCCCGAATCACCCACAATTGCGTAAACCTGACCATTTATCAAAATAGCACTACCATGTAGTGGGAGGATATTTCTTTGCATCAAGATAATTCCCATACATGTCCCCAAAAGAAACAAACGCACTTTACGTTCATCAGCCATAACTTCTGGAGACACGACAATTGTATGCCCTCCTTTAACTAAATACGTGGCTGTATGATCAATCTTAAACATAACAATTCCTTTTGTAATGACGAGATTACATTCCTTTTCATGTCTCTCCCACTCATTTGTTAAATCACTGACTTTAATTGTTACATCAGCTTTTTTGGCCTCCTCGGCATGAATAAGCTCAGGCAACGGCCACTCACTTTCTATTTGTAAACCAAATGCAAATGCATAGTAATTCTCTTTTGGTTGATTGTACATAATACCTCCTATAATTTGATGGTGGAGGTCAACGAGTTGCTGACCTCCATTAAGTATAAAATTATGAGCAGTCCTCTACACCATCATTTTTCTTACCTGGTCTTTTCCCTTTTCCACTCATTGTCATTGCTACTTCTAGCACTTCCAATGTAGGCTCTTGCCATACCTTTTTCATATTCTCACCTCCTTTCAAGTCGTTTTACATATAAATCGATAAACAATATATGCTTTCATTAGTAAGTCGTATTCATCTGTAATTATGTTATTGTCATTATTTTCAAGCTTTTTAATCGCTTCTTTTAAAGCAGGAATATGAAAGACAGATTGTGAAATAGAATCATTGACCATTGCTTTTAAATCAGCTATAAATGCTTGCCAATGCCGTCTTAAACGAAAAACGCTATCATTCCCTTGAACACCTCTAATCGTTTGATTTAAACGGATTGATTCAGGTAAATATCCTTTTGTTGCTCTTCTTACTAATGCTCTGTCTAACCCCTTCTGAATAAACTGATCATATGGAAGAGAGAGACAAAAGCGAACAACTCTTAAATCATTCGTAGGATCACGATCAGCTATCTGATACCGTAGTGATACTTTAGCTGAAAATGTGTTCGTTCGATTCCAGAATGAAAGCTGATCAAAATGAAATTGTCGAAGCTGCTCTGCTGTACGGTTTCTATTAAATTGCTTTTGGAAATGCGTTAGCTTTTCAAACACATTTGTCTCTTTGGCCAACTGTGGATGAACAAGATTTTCATCTATTAATGACGTGGTTCGCCCTCTAGATTGCCATTTGTGCTTTAATTCTCCTAAAGTTGCTAGACGCCGAATACCTACCCTTCGACTATATTGGTGAATTTCCCTCATCATCAAGAGCCATTTTAAGTTTTTGAAAAGAGCCATTTGATATTCTAATGCATCCCCAAATGAAATCGTCCAATTCCCACGTAATCCATTTAACATGACATTAACATTTTGCGAGCTTGCTATTTTATAAATACTGTGTAACCAATGGGCATTTAAATGATATTTATAAGGCATTTCTAGTGTCTCTAAGCAGTCATCTAATTCAGTGTACGAATTCATCCATTCATCTCTTAAAAAATTCGGCTTCATATTCCCAGAAAACCGAACAATGTCATAAACCATTTTCGTTTCATCAGCTACTAGACTCTCAGGAAGGTCAGGTTGGTAGTTAGGAGCAGGTGCATAACTATAAGTATGTAGCAGTTGATTTTTGTTTTTTAAGTTTTTAGCAGCAAAGCTGGCAACCGCACTTGAATCTAACCCCCCACTTAAATGCGCACCTACTTGTTTGGTTGTTCTAAGGCGTGACTTAATCGCTTGATCAAAAACATCTTGAAACGCTTCTATATATTCTTCATTTGATTGTAGCTTCAACTTTCCCTCGTTTGGTAATACAGAAAAACGTGTAAATGAAACGCCTGCTTCATTAACAGTAATCGTATGCGATGGTGGTACTTGCATAATTCCGTTATAAACCGTTTCATGTAGATCAGTTGAATCCAGTGTCGTAGATAGTGCAAGGAATTCTGCTAGCCACTTATCATTTAAGCGTTTCTTAGTAGATTGTTGTGTAATGAGAGGCTTCAATGCTGAACAAAAGGTAATTTTGTTTCCTTCACGGTAATAATAAAGCGTTCGTGCCCCGGAAAAATCCCTTGCACCAAACAACTCGTTTTTTCGACCATCCCATATAAGGAAAGCAAAATCACCAACAATCTGTGATACAACCTTTTCTCCCCATTTCTCATAAGCCAATAGGATTAAAATAGAATCGCTTAGATGATCTCGATCTTTATTGGCAATGGCTAACTTATCACACAATTCATCACGATTATCAACGATCGCATCTGCCGTAATCGCTAATTGACGATCAGTATCAAAGTAAGGTATTACGTTGTCAACTGATTCTTGAGTGATCCATTGATTGTGACAGCTAAGGAAAATTCCTTGTTTTGACCAAACATGAACGGTATCGGCACGATAGGGTATTTTATGAAGCAACTGATGCTGTTCCTCATCACTTATAGGATCTTGATAACAATCAAATATAGCTGCAATAGCACTCATATTACCCCCTTACCTTTCACCCTTCTGTTCTAAATAAAGAACGAATTTCCCTAAAAAATTTATACCTAAACGTTCTTTTTACAGGTATAAATTTATTTCTTTTGTTCTTTATAAAGAATTTATCATTCTTTCTATTTGCTGTCAATAGTCTTTTCTATTATTTCTTACTTTTTCTGTCTAAGTTAATCTTCTTATATACGAAAGGCCAAATTCCATTAAAAATTCATTCGTGACTCTCTCTAATATACAAATACGTATTTGTATATTGATTATTAGAAATCTCAACCGACTGGCCTTTAAACGCTTGCCTACTTATATCAATTCCTGGAGTATTCATATTTGAAATCAATTGATTTCCTATTAAAAGCACATCTGTTTCACTCACATCACTTGGTGGAAGAATTTCAATTAAACTGACCTCTCTCGTTAACGCGTTAGCCTCTATTTGATTATTTTGTACTGATATTTTATTAGTAGCGTGTACCTTAATGGCTTCACCATTCCCTTTGATGAATAGATCCGTATTGTGAATCCTCACCTCAGACTGAGGATGGTCAATTACAATCGCTCTACCATTCGTTGTTATGGAGCAATGTTCAAAATGATAGTATCCATTAAGGTTAATATGAATTTCACCATCTCCACTAGTCCCTGCTTCTAATTGACAGTCTACATACTTCCCACGTGGTAAATCAATCCCATAATACCCATTGTAACCAATGACTGATAACCGTTCGAATATACTACCATCACGGACATTTCCACTCATATTCCTTAATTCACCTTCACCTATTATTGTCACATCTTGTAAATGGATCGGTTCTCCATTTATAACTAACCCTTGCCCTTCTTGCTCATGTTTCATTTTAATATTCTTTCCCTTAATCCCATAAGGAGTATAACTATTAAACACAAGCTGAGAATTCTCTAATTCAAAACCATCAATCAAAATCTCTGGCCCCGTGAAAAGTGCCATTGAATTGTACATTCGATTTTGATAAAAATCGGCATAATGACTGGCATGAAGACTTGATCCATCAAACACATTCTTTTGTATCACTGCCTCTGAAAAAGGTGGTGAAATAGCCAGACCAATTGCCCCAGTCGAACCAAAATAATTATGTTCAACGACAGCGTTACGGCCATCAAACAAAATTAAATCATAACCAGCATTACTATGAAAGTCATTCTCCCTTATAACGACATCATGATTTGGAAAGAAACCTGCTTCCACGTCTATACCAGATTGCGGAGCTATTCCGTTCATATTGTGAAGAATATTTTGATAAATCTCGATCCCATCAACACCTCCAACTGTAATCCCTTGGCGACGATTATAAGCAAATTCGGAATCATAAATTCGAATATTTTCTGAAATGGTTTTCACATACAGCTCTACACTAAATGTTGACAACTCCTCTTGTTCAAAGACAATATGAACATAATTGGCTTCCTCTGGTACTTTTGTTAAGCTCCAATTAAGTTCATGGTTGCGTTCCTTGTATAGAAACACACCTTCTTGATCGTAAAAATAAAGGTGTGCTACCTCATCATTTAATAGACCTACGGGACGTGCAAGCTGGATTGTTCTTTCCGAGTCTAGAATTTCATGATCTAAATTAAACCAATTCTTCGTTCTAATTTCAGCCTCACCTTTTACCTTTTCTCCCTGCTCATTGAACGCACCGAATTCAAAATCACTTTCTTTAAAGTGTCCGATCATAGTTGCTTTACCGCCAACAGCAAGACCGTCTCCCGTGAATTGCTCTGCCTTCACGTTGGCAACTGTGACATTCTTTGCACCTTCCATTAAAATCCCGTATCCACTCTCATGTGTACCTGCAGAATGCTCATGATCTTTACTTGAATAGTCATGCTTATCACGTTCACCGACAAAGGTACCACCTTTAATGGTGACATTTTCAACTAATGGACCAATATATAACAGTTCATATCTTTCAAATCCATTTTCTTCTTTCTGAATAATAACTTCATCCTCCAACAATAGTGTCATATGACTGACCATATTAATTCTGCCTGCTGGATCGTAGGGCTCTTTTGCCTGAATGGTATAAACACCGTTTGGTACTTTTACTGTTGAATAACCTTGTTCTTGAGCCCACTTAAGAGCTTCATTTATTCCAACAGTCGTTGCTTCTGGGTTTGATCCATCATCATAAATATTCCAAACATCTAATTCTAGTACGTATATATCTTCATGGTTCTCTTCAATCGTCTCCTCTTTTATACAGCCACAACTAATAAGTACCACTATGAACATAACAGCGACAAGAATCGGCTTTACATTGATTTGGATTGATTGAATAAGGCTTTTCCCCCTCTTATTTTTTTCGAAAGTTGAATCAGCATGGCCATTTCCGGTGTACGAATAAATAATAGACCATACATGAAAACAGAAAGCGTCAGACAGATCAAAGCCCTACTTATTAGGGACATAAGATCATATCCTACAATGAAATATTGACAAACGAAGTTCGTTAGACTACACATAAATACCGTCAATAAACCAAACCAGCTATACCGTATAAAATAAGAAAGCACTGAACGTTTGAACACATGTTTATAGACGATAACGGGTTGTGTCCAAAATACGGTTAAAAGGGTTGCAAATGTCGTTCCAATAAAAATCCCCATCAACCCAATGTATTGCACCAATATGAGTGAAATGATTACATTAATCCCTCCTTCTATAATCGGAGCATATTGATCTTGAACAAATAACCCCGCTGTTTTTTTAAAAATCGCGATCGCTGCTTTCATTCCAGTTAAATAAAAATTAAGTAAAATAACAATTAAAACGGTCGTTTCTAATAAATATTCTTCTCCTACCCACCAGCTAATAAAAGGCTCGATTATATTAAATAACAAAACAGCTGAAATCGAATAAATAAAGAAAAGAATTAGAAATATCGTTTTAAAAATCACATAATTTTTTTCTGAATTCTCTGTCGCGACTAAATTACCAATACTCGCACTCACACTATGAATAATATTGTTAGCAAGTCCAGTCACTTGCTGAATAATTAATGTATAAATCGAATACAATCCAACCGTTGCTACACTAATAAAGGAAGAAATCAGAATATGATCGGTTCCAAAAACGAGAAACCCTCCAATATTATGAAGCAGCAATGCCTTAACATTTCGAATAAGATTTGTTTTTGTTTCAGAGTCTAGTGGATACTTTTCCTTAGTATGAATGTAAGGATACCTTTTTCTCACAATAGAACCATTTACAAGTTGCTGAATGATAAGCATTATAAGTTCTACGACTATATACAAAATGAAATTCGCCGTCCAAATAAGAATAAATACCTTTATAACAGTCGTGATAATTTGAAAGATTAGATCAATTCTCAATAACACATAGCCACGTTGATCTGCTTGAATGAGAGACCATTTATGGGCATTTAAATAGGACACCATATTTTTAGATACAAATAGTAGAAAGATTACAGTTAAATAGGGAACCGGTTCGGTGTCATTCATCAACATCGGTAAAAACGGTAGTAAAGCTAAGCTTAAAAGTAGGACGAGAATAGCAAGTAGAAGATACGCCTTTTTATACAATTGGATTAACGCAATCACTTTACGATGATCCCCAACAGCCAATGGCTTATATAATTGATAGATAATACTCATACCTATTCCACTTTCAGCTAAAGCGAGCATCGCAAGAACATTCGTTAACAGACTACTTAATCCTAAATACTCAATTCCTAATGTATCGAGAAATACTTTCCTTGAGAAGAAACCCAGTAGAGCAAGGATGATTTGTGAAACAAGCATGATCGTTAGATTCCTTATTGAATGTGTCGTTCTCATCGACAAGCCCTTCTTATTTCTCCTTGCTTTATTTGTATTTGTTTAAGCTTTAATTGAACCTTCACATTTCCCATCCTCACTTCTTTTGAGGCTACTGAAATAGGGGAAATCATTTTTTCAGTACCCTTGATTGGACTAGCAACGGCTTTTTCCATTATCTCTCTTCATTAGGAATATAGTTTTTTTCCTTAACAGAATGAAAAACTTTTAAACTTTCCGGTACTCGGATAATACGCAAGGTTCGAAGTCCTTTTTTACATAATAAATAAGCAAACAATAAAAATGGGTGTACACAAAACAAATGGAAAGAAATGAGTAAATCCCGGTTTCCCCCCACTGCATTCGCTATCTCCCGTTTTGATTGTTTAACAAATGTATAGAGCTTTTTTCGTTCTACCCCATTCGGATCCAGACTTCTTCGATGAATATACAACAGCCTGTAGTGACTAAATATCGTTGTAAGCATCAACTTATATGATTCAGGTAAAAGAGTAGGGTAATACCTTTCTAACAAAGCTTGTCTTTCCTTTAAGCCATTAATCATATTCAGATTTTCCAACGTATACGCATGGACTAAACTATCCTCACGTTGATAATAATAATAAAGTGGCTTAGAGCTAAGAACAAAACGATCGACGTGTTTCATGAGCTGATGTGCCCAAAAGACATCTTCAAACTTCACTCCTTCTTTAAAAGGCACCTTTTTAGCGAGTGATGTTTTTAATAATTTTCCCCATGTGAAATTTTTGACCCGTTCATTTACGACAAGCTCCTTCATAGCTTCTACATTAGATAGGATCATAACCTCTTGCTTATTTATATACCGTTGATCAAGGGTAAGTCTCTCATCATCTGCATAATAAAAATGGGATTGAACGATATCAGCCTGATGCTCCTTCATCAGACTAATAAGTTCCTCAATCATCGTTTCTTCAATCCAATCGTCACTATCAATAAACATAACGAAAGGGGAACGCACCAACTGCAACCCTTTATTTCTCGCAGCATATGCACCTACGTTGTCTTGTTCTATAACGACAATTCGATCATCTTTTTTCCTCCATTCGTTCATGATTCTACTACTGCCATCCGTCGACCCATCGTTAACGAGCAGAAGCTCAAAGTTGGAAAAGGTTTGATTCACAACACTTGTCAAACATCTATGCAAATAACGCTCTGATTGATAAATTGGTATAATAATACTAACTTCCATTTCTTGCAAAGCCTACACCTCCACTCCAAGAAGTTTATACAATTTGTCCATTTCATCTGAATAATCATAACGATTTTGCAAACATGCTTCTGAGAGTGAGTGCATCAATCGTCTATTTTCATATAGCTTAATAATTTCAAACGTTATTCCTTCAACCGATTGGTTACAGATTATACCATCTACTCCTTCATTTACTTGACTTCTAGCTGTACGGTAATTTGTAATAAGAACAGGCTTACCGAGAATCTGTGCTTCCGTTACCGTAACAGCTTTCCCTTCGTATCGTGATGGCTGTACATACAGATCAGCTGCCTTTATATAAGGATACGGATTTAGTTTCTTTCCAATGAGAAAGAAGGAATCCTCCATACGATATTGCTGAATTAGCTCATGTAATTGAACTTCATCACCACCGTAGCCCACAACATACCAAGCAAAATCATACCCTTTATGACGAAGCTCACTTAACACCTTAATAGCGCGATCGATTCCCTTTGCATGTGACAGTCTTGCTACTGTGACCATTTTAAAGCGAGAGTCCCTTATCATATCACCGCTTATAGCTTCCTTCGCTAACTCAGTAATTACTTTTTTTGATACGATATTTTCACATACATGGACCTTTGTAGCCAAAGTTGGATACTTTGATATAAATGCAGAGCGGCAATCTTCGGACACCGCTATAATGAAATCAAATCTTTTCCACACATTTAAATCACATGAAACATCTGTATCAACGGTTTCAAAATCTGTATGAACCCAAGCGACCTTCTTATCCGCCTGCACTTTGAATGCAACAAAATCATGCGGCCATAAATAACTAACCGCTACATCATAGGACTCCTTACATTTTGGCAATAATACTCGCGCATTTCGCCACATATATTGCATTTGTTTATAACCACTTTCAACAGATCGATAAGTAGACGCCTCTACCTTTGCTAATATTCTTGTTAATGCGAATAACCAATGACCACTTTTTAACAATTCCCCGATCGATTGACGAAAGGAACGATACTCATATCGTTCTGGTAATAAACGAGGAGAAGCAGGTAATAAATGAAAGAAGTCACCCTGATGACGGTAGAGCATTAGGTCTATTTGAAGCTTTTCATAATTCAATTCATGTAGTAAATTAATTAAACTTCTTTCAACCCCACCAATTTCTAGATCAAAGGAAGAAATAAGGACTTTCTTCACACGGTCACCTTCTTTTGGTTTTCCTGTATATAAAGCTTCTTCAATCGGTCAACACCAGTGTCTAGTGTATACTCTTTTTCAATAAAAGCTTGTTCAATTCTACTTAAGTCAAGCGTTTCCGTCTTTTTCATTTCCATTATCTTTTCTGCCCATACTTCGGCCCCAGATTCTAATGAACATCTTTCCATTTGGCCAATCTGTAGATCGGCCTCCGGTTGTATAGCTTCTGAAACAAGACACTTCTTTCCAGCGGCTTGTGCCTCTAATAGCACTATTCCGAGCCCTTCATACGTGGACGGAAACACAAATAGATCCATACTATGAAGCATTGTTGGAATATCTTCGCGTATTCCAGTAAAATGAACATATTCTTCCAATCCGATCCTTTGTGCCTTATCCTCAATTTCCTCTTTTAATACCCCATCACCAACTAGTAACAACACCACATCCATATTTCGCTGTCGTAAAATGGCTAATATATCAAGCAAAAAGGAATGATTTTTCGGTTCAATAAATCGGCCTATATGTCCAATGACAAATCGCTGTTCAATTCTAAGTTGCTTTTTAAATACTTGCACTTCCTCTACCGGCTCTTCCATAAAATCTTGGTAATGAATAACGTTAGGGAAAATCTGATAGTTACTCCTTTTTCCTAACCTGCGTTCACCAAATAAAAAACGCCCTGCTTGTTTACTACAAGCGAGCGTATATGTGGAAAACAATTGAATCGTCGGCTTCATAACAGCTGTATACAACCTTCGCATAAATGACTCCTGATCATCATCAGTTGTATGAGCATGTGAGATTCTCACCTTAACCCCTGCGAGTCGAGCAGCTATTTGTACTAAGCCACAATGAAATAATGTATGGGCATGAACAATATCATACGGCCCATATATTTCCATAATATGCTTCATCTCGATAATTGACAGATGATTGACAACACGAATAACACGACCTCCTAGCTGTCTAATTTCATCATCAAAGTATGCTTTATCACCACTAAATGTAATAAAGTCAAACTGAATATGTTGAAGGTCCATATTTCGATATAAATCAATGAGCATCTTCTCCGTCCCACCATGATTCATCGCTCCAACTACATGTAGAACGGAAAGCTTATCTGACTGTCCCATTTTCTTCTCCTTTCAATTTAGAAAGCTATTTTCTCAAATGAAATCGTCTCTTTAATGCATTGAATGATACGCATTTGATCCTTACGTCTTAAGTTCGAGCCAGATGGTAAACAAATACCTGTATGGAACAAATGCTGTGCAACATCCATCCCTTTCTCGTGAGGATAATACTTCACACCGTTAAACATTGGCTGTAGATGGAGTGGCTTCCATACAGGACGTGCTTCGATATTATGTGCTACTAGCGTTCGTCTAATATCATCAACCCGATAAGCAATCTTCGAATTATCAACTCTTAACGTCGTTAGCCATCTATTCGAGCGAGTATTTTCGAGCTCTTTCGTAAAAATGAATCCAGGTATATCACCAAGCTGTTCAACATAACGCAAAAAAACTGCTCTTCTTGCATGAACACGTTCTTTTAACACTTTAAGCTGTGACCTTCCGACCGCAGCTAACAAATTACTCATTCGATAATTGTAACCAAGCTCTCGATGCTGATAATACTCTGTTGGATCTTTTGCTTGTGTTGCTAGGTATAGAGCTTTTTCTAGTGCCTTCTGATCATTCGAAACGAGCATCCCACCACCAGATGTTGTAATAATTTTATTACCGTTAAATGAGTAAACACCAAATAACCCCATCGAGCCACTATGCCTTTGTTCGTAAGTTGATCCTAATGACTCTGCAGCGTCCTCTATGACTGGAACTCCATACTGATCACATAGAGAACAAATTTCACTCATGTTCGCCACTTGTCCATATAAATGAACGACAATAACTGCCCTCGGTAAACGTCCTACTTGAGCAGCTTCAGCCAATGCAGCTTCTAGCGCACTCGTTGACATATTCCATGTATCGGGATCTGCATCAATAAAGACGGGTTCCGCCCCCCGATACAAAATAGGATTAGCGCTCGCCACAAACGTTAAGCTTGAACAAAAGACTCGATCTCCTTCCGTAACATTTAAGACATGAAGAGCTAAATGAATAGCTGCCGTCCCTGAACTAACTGCAACTGCTCCCTTTACACCTACATATTCGGCAATTTCCTTTTCGAAATGATTAACATGAGGGCCTAATGGAGCAATCCAGTTGGACTGCAGAGCATCTTGAACGTATGCTAATTCCTCACCAGACATATGAGGAGGAGATAGATAAATTCTATGATCTTTTGACAATCGAATCGCCTTCCTTTTGCTTAATTTTCGCAGGAACACCTATAGCTGTACAGTACATCGGAATATCGTGTATAACAGTTGCACTAGCTCCAACGATGGCCCACTCTCCGATCGTCTTTCCAGGTAGTACCGTTGCACTTGCCCCTAGTTGTACTCCTGTTCGTATCGTGGTCATTCCTGTTAATGTTGCACTAGGAGCAATATGAACAAAATCACCTATTGCGCTATCATGTTCTACAACTGCATTCGTATTAATAATCACATGATCACCAATAATAGATCCCGCTTGAATAACCGCATTCGCCATGACCACACTTCCATGTCCCACTTCACTTTGTGGACTAATCCAAGAATTCGAATGTATTAATGTAGCATATCGACTTTTATCCAACGCTAATGTTTCCATCATTACTTGCCTTTGCGCATTATGACCAATTGCAATGACCACCTTTGTGTCCTTTTCAGTCTTAAGATACTTATGTAGAGAAGCAATTGGACCAAGAATAAGCTCATTTTCTATTGTTTCTATTTCGTACTTATCGTCTACGTAACCTACGATCTCATAACCATTTTGAATGGCCACATCGGCAATAACTTTACTATGTCCACCATGTCCGACAATGAACAACTTCATCCAACATCACCACTTGACGATTTCACTCCTTGAAATCTCTCCATTGGTAAATTCGAAGCTTGATTAATCCCATCACGCTTGACCACTTTCAGTAAAGTCATGCCTATTATTTTCAAGTCTAACCAGAAAGAAGCGTGATCTACATACCAAAGATCGAAATCAAACTTTTTCTCCCATGATAGTTGATTACGTCCGTTAACTTGTGCCCAACCTGTAATTCCTGGCTTTACATCATGCCTTCTCATTTGTTCAGCCGAATACAATGGCAAATACTCCATTAATAATGGTCTCGGTCCAACAAGGCTCAATTCACCTTTTACTACATTCCAAAGCTGAGGTAGTTCATCTAAGCTCGTTTTTCTTAATATATTTCCAAATGTCGTTAATCGCTTTTCATCCTCCAAAAGCTCACCACCTGAATCCATTCCTTCACTCATCGTGCGAAATTTATACAAATAAAACGGCTCTCCTTTTAAGCCGGGACGCTTCTGAATAAAAAAAATAGGGTTACCTAATTGCCATTTAATGAGACAAGCTATGATCACACCCATTGGGAAAAGCGCGATTACTAATGTGATTGCTACTACCAAATCTAACATTCTCTTAATCATTATTCTTTCTCCTCTCCAGAGATCAACCTAACGTGACCCAGCTCACCAGTGGTCTTCATTACTTCCTTTACTTTCACATTTTGTCGTTCACCATATCATAAATTTTCATTAACAATTCTTCTAATTGTTTACTATTCATACGATCCCCTAATTTCATTAAAATGGTAAATACGGACTATGGTAAATGATATCCAACGTAACAACATGCTCATAAATAAAGTAAATAAAATAGCAAATTACAATACCAAAATAAATAAAACGCTGATCCTTTTCGGCGAATAATTTAACTACCCATGAAACAAGGATGAGCTGATACAAACCAAAATAAATTGAAAATCGAGCAAAAATCCAATTCTGTGTCGAAATTAGCATAAACAATAAACTAATGAGCGCCATATTAACGATCACATCACTTTTCGGAAACAGTTCTTGTAGTCGTTCACGTCCAATGTACGCTAATAAAATGGGGACAGCTGCAACAAGAACTCGTAAACTATTCGCTCCTCCTTCTTGGAAATCCTCATACCCACCATATTGCGTATCTTCAATCACACGGAAAAGAATATCCATAAAATGATTAAAGCCAATGACTAACGCAACGGAGCCGAAGATCAACACAATCGTCATTTTTGACCATGCTGGACTTCGTACAATAAAATAAACGGGTATCATAATAATTGCTGTTTGATGAAAAGTAGAAGCAACAAGCACAATTGCAAAATATCTCTTCCATGCTCCTTGGATGATAAAGGTTGTCGCAGCAAACAAAATAGCAGCCGCCAGGTATTGTCTAACCCCGTTCATTGAAACGAGGAAAAAACCTAATGTTATATAGACATACATACTAATTTCAAATAAACGTGAGTAGTGATATAAAGTCATTGTAATAAGAACATTCGTCAAAAAAGCTGTAATGAATAAGAGCAACTGTGGATCTCGAGAAATTTGCTGCAATACCATTTGCAATAGGTTAAAACCGAAATCACCAGTAAAGTCCATTTCTTCCCATGTGTATTCATTTGTGACATACGAATGAATATAGTAATAGGTATCTCCAATGTTGCTTCTTAAGCCAGCAACGAGCACAAGTGATGATGCCGCTAATCCAGCAAAGTATTTATTCGGCTTAACTGTTGCAGGTGACAATGAATCATGCCGAGCCAAATAACGTGCCAATAAGGAGAATACAAATACGAATAACACATTCGCATATAAAACCGTCACATCATCATTTCCTTTCGTGTCTAATTACTTCATTACGGTTTGCCTCCGAGTGAACCGAATGTATAAATGAAGCATAAAACCAAATGGTATCGCAAATAACGTCGTCCATTTGCATGGCGATTCAATTAAAAAGCGATGATTTCGAATAAAGAGATTACTAGACACATAGTGAATTGCTTCCCTTAAGCATTCATCCCATGTTGGTGCATATTTCATCGCTACTTTCCGAAAAAAAGAAAACCCTCTTGGATTCTTTCGGTATTGTTGCACCATATTTAAGCTAGAACCATCATTCAAATATTCAACATAACAAACGACTTCATCCATAATGAGTAATGGGCAAATTTGGTCAATTAAAATATATTTATAACTAAGCGGACAATATGTTTCCCCTTCATAAATTGGATACGGCGGTGTCTTACTCGTAAATTCTGTACGGTAAATAAGCTTCTTATCACCTTTCACGTTGTACCTCATGTATAAATCGGATAGCGTTGCTGCTTTCATTGAGTGAGGGAGAGCTGTGCCAACAATTTCTCCTGATGGATAAGCATCTAATGCAACGATTCCTGCATAATGTCCATGTCCGAATTGTCTCCAAAATGAAGTGATTTTTTCCACAGCATCATCAGCAAAATAGTCATCAGAATCTAAACAAACATTTAACTCCGTTTGAATAAGCTTATATGCTGTATTATGAGCTCCATGCATGCCTTGGTTTTCTTGATAATGATAGCAAATAGTCATGGCTTCTTCCTGAATCCACTCCCTCACTAACTCAGCTGTTTCATCAGTGGAACCATCATCAATAATCAACCAAACAAACTCACCTGAGGTCTGTCTTTTTAAGCTTTCATAACATTCGTGCAGGATATAAGCACGGTTGTATGTTGGAGTAAAAACCGTTAATAAAGCATCCATATGAATCTCCTTCCTTCATTGCTACACAGACTGCCGTTTAGCCTCCGCTAAATAATATCCCGTTAACCAATCAACCATTGAACACGTATCATAATTGTTCTCTCTTAATTGCTCACTCATATCCTTATGACCGCCTGTTACCGAAAGTACGTATTCGCTCCATTCAGACGGAGAACGAGATAGTGGAAAAAAATCAATTCTATTCGTCACATCTACCTCTTTTGTAATCGCATCAGAAACGATACAACGCAATCCAGCTGCCTGCGCTTCAATTAACACAACCGGTAATCCCTCAAATAAAGATGGAAACAAAAAGAGGTCAAAAGCTAACATTAGATCTGGAATATCTTCTCTGACGCCTAAAAAAAAGACAGCTTCTTCTATTCCAGCTCTCCTTACTTTCTCGATTATATTGCTTTTTTGTGAACCGTCGCCGACAAGTACAAGCACTGCATGTTGATTGCATCGATAAACCTTTTTAAAAATTTCAATTAGAAATTTGTGATTTTTTTGTCTATTAAAACGACCAATATGGCCAATGACAAATTTTCCTTGAATCCCTAGCTCTTCTCTTTTTTTCTTTCTTTTTATCGGATCATAAGCAAATTTATTTACATCGACAGCATTATGAAGAACCTTTATATCCTTTGTCGCTATCTCCTTACCGAAAAGCCATTCTCCAGCTCGTTTCGAACAGGCAAAATACGTTGTAGGTTGATTCTTTAACACCCTTCGTGCATATATTCGAAACGGAAGCTTATAATCAATGGCTAAATCGCTTAAATGGCTATGGGCAATACGGCAAGGTACTCCTGCTTCTTTAGCTATCTTCAAAATAAATGCGCTATTCTCATTAATATGTGAATGAACAATAACATATCGATGTTCATGAAAAAATAACTCTAGCATAGTGAAATACGTACGATACTGACCAGGTCGTATTGGTGGCATTCGATAAATACAGCCACCTAAATCTAGAATTTCTTGATCATAATGACCTTCTTCCTCACGATGAACGATAAAATCGAATTGAATACGTTCACGATCAATTCGGCGATAGTAATTCATAAGCATTGTTTCAAGTCCACCGCGATTCATAATCGTAACGACTTGTAGAACTCGTATTGGCTTCAAGCTCGTCCCTCCTTCCTTTTCTTTTTCTCATCATTTCAACACCGTGTAACATCATATAGAAAACGGTGCTGAACTTGTATTTCGCACAGAAAAAAAAGGGCTTCCATATCCATGTAAAATGGCGAAAATTTAACGTTTTCAAGGCTCGTTGCATTTGCTCGTCATGTAATATACGCTTTACTTTTTTTATTCTTTTATAATGCGAACGATTCTTCGCATAAATTTCATTTAACCCTAGTCCTAATACACTCATACTGATTCGATTTTGCAGTGCGTATCGATAGACGGCCTCCTGCCGACTTCTATCATTTGCAATACGTTCTATATGTTGAAATAAACACTTCCACTTTATTAATAAATTTGATTTATGAGTAGCTGTAACAGATTTATCATTTCCTCTCCAATAATGGTAAAAAGGTTGATTATAGAAAACAAATCTTTTGACGTGAGTAAGAACTTGTATATTAAATAAAGTATCCTCATTCGTTCCAATATCGTTTAAATCAACAAAGGTTGCTTGACTTATTCGTAGAGTCTCTTTTCGATAAAGCTTTGACCAAACCGTTCCCCATGCGTCAAGCATTTCAGGTTGTCCTAATTCATGACGAATGGGGCCAATTAAGCGTCTTAGTAAATGAGTCTGTACTTGCTTTCCTTCTAAATGAATCATTGACTGATCAGTGAGTAGCTTCTCTTTTGAACCACCTAGAAACTCTCGCACATATGAACACATGACAACGTCCGCATCCTTTTCCTCTGCTATTTGAAGTAAACGTTCATACATCGTAAGATCTACCCAATCGTCTGAATCAACAAAACCTATATATTTTCCTTTCGCCAATAATAAACCTTGATTTCGAGCAATCGAAACCCCTTTATTATTTTGATTAATGACGACAATCCGCTCATCTTTCTCTGCATAATAATGGATCAGCTCTAAGCTACCATCTGTTGATCCGTCATTGATAAGAATAATCTCAATCTCTTTAATCGTTTGTTTCAGTAATGATTGTAAGCAACGAGCTAACTCTTTTTCGCGATTATAAATAGGCACGATAATACTGATTTTCGGTTGCATGTATATCCTCCATCATAAAATGTAAGTAAACCCCATCCATTTCTCGCCGCACGTTTTCAAGTGAAAAAGGTTGGACATACTCTAAACTGCGTTCGGAAAATCGTTCTCTTAACTCCACTGAGCCGTAAAGAGTAACAAGTTTCTTTGCAAACACATCAACTTGTGAAACACCTATTAAAAAACCATTTTCATTCGCAGTTATGAGTTCTCGATGCCCTCTGTTATTTGTAGCTATTATAGGCAACCCACAAGCCATCGCTTCTAAAATATTGACCGGAAGCCCTTCACGTAAGCTTGCAGATAAAGCAATATCACATATTGGAAGTAGTTGATCAATATCATTTCGGAATCCTAAAAAGTCGATTCGATCCTTGACTTTTAGCTGTTCCGCTAACTTTTTACACTTCTCTAACAACGGTCCTTCCCCAGCAAACAAAAGACGTGCTCCACTAAGCTCGTCTTTCACATGTGCAAATGCTTGAATTAAAAGCTGATGATTCTTATTTCGATTGAATTCAGCTACATAAATCATTAAGAATTGCTCTTCAGTATAATGATAGGATAAACGCTTCAACCATTTCTCCTTCTCAGCGAGAGGACGAAATTTCTTCATATTAACACCGACTCCACGTACATGCTTTAATGTTCTTGCCTGTGCAAGGTATTTCGATGCAAATTCGTAATCCTCTTGATTAATCGTAATTAAACAATCCGTTTGTGGAGACAAAACCCTTTCAATTGGATAGTACAACCAGTTAATTAATGGTGCCCCCTTAAAAAAATGAAAGCCATGAGCGGTATAAAGAACTCTTGCTCCAGATTTCCGAATCCCCTTTGCTGCTATACGAGAAAGAACCCCACCTAATGGAGTGTGACAATGAATGATTTGATACTGTTCTTGTTCGATAATGTTCTTTAGCTGTTTACACGCCCGGAAATTGGATAGACGAAAGGGTGAACGTTGAATCGGGATTGAAAACTTCTTATTCGTATACGGTAAAGTCATTGACCCTGCTGCTGCAACATGAACTTCCCATCCTTGGTCTTGAAACCATTTCAAATAAGGCAAATGAAAAGCTTTAAAATGATAATCAACCGTTGCACAAAATAATACTTTTTTGTTATTCAAACCAATTCACCTCTTTCGATTACTTTTCCATTTAGTTCACCTTCTCTTTTCAGTAATGACTTTTTATGTAAGTCCTTACTGAAAAGAGAAGGTTTTAACATTGTATAGGGCATTGAACCCTCCCTCACACCACACCACTGATGACAAGCATCTAAGGTTTCCACCCACAGCATAGTCGAGTATCTCCATTTGATAGAGGTTAGGAGATATCACCTGTCAAACAACGTGCAATGACATTTTATATGAAAGTAGATAAATCATACTGTTAATACTATAATGATGAATATTTTCGTTCTTTATAAAGAACAAACAAACCAAAAAACATCGTTTTATTAAGACGCTGTAGAATTTTTCCCATTTAAGATCGCCCCTAATATGTTGGCTTTGACGATGGATAATGTTTTCTTAGCTTCAACAGCAGCACTATCTTCTGTATGATTATTTTTTAAAACAAGAATAACTCCATCGCATTTCATTGCTAACATTTTTGTATCGGGGGTCTCAAGCACTGGTGGACCATCCACGATGACAAAGTCATAAAGCTTGTAAACTTGTTCCATAAAACGATCCATCTCTACTGACCTAAATAATTCTTCTGTATTATAAGGAATCGCACCAGCAGTAATGACATGTAATCCCTCGATGCTTGTACGGTTAGTCGTTTCCTCCACTTTTCGTTGACCAGTTAAGATGTGGCTTAAGCCTACACAATTTTTAAATTGAAAAAGTAAGTGAACAGTTGGATTTCTCACATGGCCGTCGATTAACAATATTTTTTTTCCTTGTTTTGCAAAAGAAACAGCTATATTAGCTGCAGTCACAGATTTACCTTCTCCTTTTTGAGGAGAACTAATGACAACAGACCGTGTATTATGCTCAAATGAGGAAAATTCTATATTCGTACGAATCACATCATATTCCTCAGCTATGATAGATTGTGCATGGTGAAAAATTGTTCGTTTCTTTTTCTTTCTGCGAATTCCCATCTCTGTTCATCCTTTCAAAACAAAGGTTTCTTTTTTCCTTCTGGACTTTCGTTTCATTAATTTTCGTTTATTCATCTTTGAAACTGTTCCAAATACCGGAACACCTAATAATTGTTCAACTTCCTTCTCAGTACGCACTTTATTATCTAAGCTTTCCATTAGAAATGCTAATCCAACACCAAGTACGAGTCCAGCTATCAATCCTATACTCGTCAAATTATTGTTAGGGGGATTGATTGGCTGAGGATAAGAATCGAGTACGGCCTCAGATAATAAATCAATGTCGTTAAAATCTAAAATATTTGCTACTTCACGTTGATAAACTTCTGTTAATGTATTAACAATTTCAACTGCACTTGCAGGATCAGAGTGAACAACCGAAACCTTTACAATACGAGAATCGTCAATACTCTGTGCGGTTATTTGACTACTTAACCACTCGGTTGTATATGGTAGCTGCAATTCATCTATTACAGCTTCTAAAACTGGTGGTTCTCTTAAAACAGCTAGTAATGTAATTCGGAAATCAGAATCTTCATGAATAATCATTCGAGCAGATGCTTCATAGACTGGAACTGGCTTAACCAAATGATGATACAAAGTACCAATTGTCGTTGTCATTACCGTGAATAGAACAATCACCCACAACCTTTTTTTTAATACTCCAACCATTCTCTTCAATTCAATTTCTCTGCTTTCCTTTTCCAAGTAGCTCACCTACTATATATGTATTCATTCTTTATTAAGAACAAATTACGAATAAAAAAACCTTTGATCAAGTTCACACTATATTAGTAAACATCTCTTAATAATCGATTAGTTTTATTTTAGTTCTTTATAAAGAACATGTCAACAATTAAAATTAATTTTTCTAAATCTGGTTTTAAAGTACTAAGAAATAGGACATTTCTCCTTATTCAAATTTCAATCATATAGTCCATATCATTCATTATTAAGAATTAATATCAAAATATTGTTTACTATAACGAACATTAGATGTAGAATGTTCTTTAAAGAGAACGATAAAGAAAGGTGGATTGCATGCACATAGCTGATTTTTATGAAGATCCGTTATACGGGCAATTAAACATTCATCAAGTGAACGAGCAACTTATTGAATCCAACAAATCGAATGTACAAGTATTAACATTTTCTAGTAACTCCTTGATTTTTGCCAGCGATTTAAAATTTCCCATTACTGAATCAGTCGTTTATCGTATTTGTCTACAAATCAATCAAGCAAAGCTTGAATTATTTGGTTACATCACAGCTATTATTCAGTCAGATTATGGTTCTTCACATTTATATGAATACACGTATATCGTAAATAAATCAAAGCACTCAAGCAATAGTCATTTACTAGCCTACCGTCAAATGTACTTAGAAAAATATCAATTAAGTCTAGAAATGAATCATACTGTAAAGGAGTTAGACACATGAATGGGGGGAATATAAGAGACCTTCGTAAAAGTAAAGGAATGTCATTAAATGAGTTAGCTGATGTATCAGGAGTATCAAAATCATATATTAGCTATATTGAACGTGGACTACAAAGAAATCCGAGTATCATTGTCCTAAAGAAAATTTCAGATGCGCTTGATGTCGAGTTTATGACATTAATTGAAAAAATGAATCAAACAGAAGAGAATAAGCACAGCGGCTCATAAATATTTAGGTGCAACTCGTATGAAAGGCACAAAAAAATTCGTTTGTACTTTTTCAATGTCTTCATTAATAAAGGAGGTGTCAATCGTGACACCCCCTTTAAATGTTATGAATCAGTATTGTTTTTTCGCCATTTATTAAATTCGAGAAACTCACGAAATTGGTCTTTGCTAACGCCCGAATCCATAGCTTCTCGTACAAGACCGATCCATGCATCGTCTAATTGCTCATCTTTACTATCGTTTCTTTCATTTAGTAACGTTTCAACTGATACACCTAAAACGGTTGAAACCTTCTCCAAGAATTGAATTGATGGGTTTGACTGTATGTTACGTTCTATTGAACTTAAGTAAGATTTGGCCACACCTGCTCTTTCCGCTAACTCGGATAGCGATAAATCTTTCTCAAGTCTGTATTTTTTCACTCGCTCTCCTATCATGTCTATACCTTATCCTCTCTGACATATTAACGTCATTATAGCAAGAATCCCATCGTTCTGTAAATAGAACCGAATCCCTAATATAAAAAAACTTTACTACGTATCCTCTTCTTTGTCTTCTTTTAAAAAGTGCTGGATTTCTTCAACTGTTAGTCCGTTTTGCTTTGCTTCCAAAAGTAGCTCAAACCATTCTAGATCAATGAATTCCTGCTTTTCAGACATTCCATTTCCTCCTTATTATAACCAATAGTGACAGGATAAACATAGAAAAGTTCGGTTTCATTCACTTACTTCCTATGTATATGCTCCTAAAGCTGGTTCATATAACTGTTCTTTTTAGAGAACTGTATTATTAGTATAATATGGAATGTTTGAAATGGAAACTAATTTATATTCGAAAAAAGGAAGGATTTAACCTTAAATCCTTTTCTTTTTGCTTTTATACTCTTACATTCTCCGTTTTTTATAAAGAACAAAATGAAGAGACTAGCACAAAAATGTTTTAATAACTGAGAAACCGAAAAAATAAACATTGGTTCTAATAAACCGTTCCTGAAATATACTTCGCTACATTCACACAGTGTTCGGATTCTCAGCAGTTAAACACTTTTGTTAAGATCTAGCCTCTTCATTTATTAAGAAAATAAATTCATTTCACCAATACGTTGCATCGCTTCTTCTAGTTGCTCCTCGCCACATAATAAACCAATTCTTACGTAGCCTTCACCATGCTCCCCAAATCCGATACCAGGAGCCACGACTACTCTTGCCTCTTCTAACAATATATCTGCAAAAGATTCTGACGTATGCCCTTGTGGAACGGGAAACCAAGCAAAAAATGAGCCTTTCGGTGCTTGAACCTTCCAACCAATTTGATGTGCAGCCTCAACTAATATTTGACGTCTCTTCTCATATACATTGACTAAATTCTCTACTTCAGATTGATCAGAAGTTAGAGCATAGGCTGCTGCCTCTTGCATACCTCCAAATAGGCTGCAATAATAATGATCTTGAATAAGCTCTAATGCTTGGATAACACTTCGATTACCGACTGCAAAACCAATACGCCAACCAGCCATATTATACGTTTTTGACATCGTCAGCATTTCGATCCCGATTTCTTTTGCACCAGGCATTTGCATAAAGCTTATTGGCTTTTGACCATCATATCCAATAGCACCATATGCGAAGTCGTGAACGATACACGTATCATATGTATTTGCAAAAGAAATAACGTCATTAAACAGCTCTTTCGTTGCAACAGCTCCGGTCGGATTATTCGGATAATTTAAGAACATTAACTTCGCTTGTTCTTTTATCTCATGTGGAATATCCTCCAAATTCGGATGGAAGTCACGTTCTTCTATTAAAGGCATTGGATGCATTTTCGCCCCTACTAATGCTAATCCTGACCAATAATCCGGATATCCCGGATCAGGAACAAGCGCCACATCTCCTTCATTCAATAAACATTGACTAATCTCAACAAGACCAGTCTTAGTTCCAGCCAATATAGCAATTTCTGTTTCAGCATCTAACTCTACATCAAACTGTTTTTTATAATATTCTTTTACGGCATCCTTTAAAAAAGGAAAACCTTTAAAAGGGGGATATTTATGATAGACAGGGTTCTCAGTAGCAGCTTGCATTCTTTCCACTATTGCTTTTGGTGTTGGTTGATCCGGGTTTCCTTGACCTAAATTAATGACATCATCATGATGCTTCTTTACCTCAACAACTTTATTAACAAGCTTTGCAAAAAATTGCTCAGGAAGTCGTTCCAAAGCATTTGAATAACGATAAGATTTCATTTCTCTCACTCCAATTAATAAGTGCCTTTTTAAAGATCCATTAGCAGTAGTACACGCGTTACGCATATACGATAATTATTCATCAGAATAGTGTAAAGCGACTGAAAAAGTTTGATTTTTAACTTTTTGGTGACCTCCTGCTTTCTTGTTTATTTTCATTAGATTAGTTGATCCTTGTTCAACTGTCAAGGTACGATCACTCTTGCAAAAACCCTTGTTTTTTCAAAAAATCTCCAACCCCCTCACGGGATTTAGTAGAAAAATGTTTAGCCATTAACTCCGTCCACGTATCCTTTCGCTTCCCTTGTGTGCGAGACTTATAATAATGTGACATCACCTGATCGTATTCGTTTATCTCCTTCAAGCTATTCGATTGATCATATTCATCATAATGAACGACAACACTTTGAGGAAGTCTTGGCTTTTGTCGAGGTTGTTGATCTGGATAACCAATACATAGACCCATAACAGGGAATGTATATTGGGGGAGGTTGAGCAATATCGATACTGATTCAAGATCATTGCGAATCCCACCGATCATCACACCGCCAAGTTGATAGCTCCTAGCTGCTAGAAGCATGTTTTCTGCTACTAACGCAACATCAACAGCACCAACGATGACTTGCTCTGCCTCTCCTACTTCAAATGGCTGTCCATGCTTCTTACTTGATTCATACAGTCTAGAGAAATCAGCACAAATAACAAAGAAAACCGGACAGCTCTCAACATAAGCTTGTCCCCCTGCTAACTGTGCTAACTGCTTCCTCTTTTTTAAATCCTTTACGACAATTATACTATATGCCTGAATATGATGTGATGTTGGAGCCCATTGCCCAGCTTCAATGATTTTTGTAACGGTTTCAGGTGTTACTTCCTGTTTCGTAAACTTTCGAATTGAACGATGGCTTTTTATCAGATTAATCATGTAAAAACTCCTTTTTTTCTTTTATTCTTGTTAACTCTTTAACAATAACTTACAATAATGACAGACTACTTAAAAAGGAGACCGACAATGGATAAGACAACAACTTCACCCTTATTAACCAACGACCGTATCGAATCTCTTGATATGATACGTGGACTTGCTTTACTTGGTATTTTACTAGCAAATAGCATGCATTTCCAATATGGATTATTTCTCATCCCTGATATCCATAACTATTACCCAAATGGTATAATCGATCGCATCACAGAAGGGTTCATTTTACTTTTTATACAAGCAAGCTTTTACACTCTTTTTTCCTTTTTATTTGGGTATGGAATGGCCTTCTTGAAAGAGCGTCTACTTACGCGAGGACAGCCTTTTGCTCGTGTTTATTGGCGAAGAATGCTTATTTTACTCCTCATAGGTTACTTTCACGGTGTTTATATTTGGGATGGTGATATCCTCTTTATTTATGCCCTAACAGGATTTATTCTATTTTTCTTTTTAAAATTGAAAGTACGTGGATTATTGATATGGTCAATCATTCTATTATCCATAATGGCGTTATCGATTACGGTACCCGGAGAAGATGAATCGATGATAATTATTAATGAGCAGCTATATCATTACTCTTTGGAGGAACGTGAAGTCTTATCATCAGCAAACTATTCGGATGTTGTCACATTCCGTCAAGAAGCAGACCCTCTTGGCTTCGGTTGGATGAGTGACATCCTTATACAAGGCTCCGCTATTTTTAGCGTATTAGGAATGTTCCTATTAGGGGCTTTTGTTGCTCGTAAAAAATGGCTGGAACAACCTGAGAATTATCAGCGCCTCTTTAAACGTGTTTGGTGGATTACTTTATGCGTCGGCTTTCCTAGTAAGCTTGCCTACGTCTTAAATGAAAATACCCAAACCGAGGCACTACATACGTTTGTTGGTGGACCAATGGTTGCGATGTTTTATGCGAGTAGTATCGCTTTACTTGCTACTAACAAAAAAGCATATACGTGGCTTAAACCGCTAACGTTTGTAGGCCGACTCTCTCTTACAAACTATTTAATGCAATCAATCGTCTTTACTACTCTCTTCTATGGATATGGTATTGGCATATTTGGTAGGGTTGGTTTCTTTATTGGGGTCCTCATTTCCTTAGGATTTTTCTTTATTCAAATCTTACTAAGTAAATGGTGGCTCAAGCGATTTAAAATTGGACCAATTGAATGGCTTTGGAGATTAGGAACATACTGGAGAAGGCCACGCTTTAAAAAAGAAATCCATTCCTAAGCTAATGTGCAAAAGAAAAAAGCGGTGCTTGCCGCTTTTTTCTTCATTATCTAATACTTATTGAATCGCTGCATCTACTTCAGCAATCATTCCTTCTGTTGCTGTAATGCCACCAGTCGTGATATACCAAAATACCGGATCTAAATAAATAATCTTGTCTTCTTGATAGGCAGTTGTGTTTTCTGTAACGTCATTTTCAACTATTTGTTGCGCTGATGATTCTCCGCTAACAATAGCTCCACGGTCAACAACAAATAAATATTCTGGATCCGTTTCAACAATGTATTCAAAAGAAATACTTTGTCCATGATTTGACACTTCAATATTTTCGTCTGTCGGCTCTATACCAAACTCTCCATGAAGGAATCCAAAGCGTGAACCTGGACCAAATGCACTTAATGAACCATCATTTGCTAAAACGATTAAACCATTTACATTACTTGTCTTTTCAACTAAATCCACTACTGAAGTTTCTACATCAGCAATTTTCTCTGCAGCTAGTTCTTCTTTTCCAAAGATATCTCCTAAAAGCGTCACATTAGAAGCAAACGACTCTAAATAATTATCCGGATCTGTTGACATAAATAATGTAGGTGCAATGTCTTCTAATTCCTCATATGCTTCGGATGCACGACCAGAAATAATAATTAAATCAGGCTGCATGTCAAAGATTTTCTCAAAATCAGGTTCAAAAAGAGAACCTACATTTTCATAACCTTCTTCCGCATATTGAGATAAATAATCAGGCACACTATCAACTGGAACGCCTGCAACTTCTACACCTAAAGCATCAAGTGTATCTAGAACACCTAAGTCAAACACAACGACTGTTTCAGGAGTCTCTTCAATAACCGTCTGACCTAGCTCATGATCAATTGTGATTTCCGTTAGCTCATCAGCAGCTTCTTCACCTTGCTCATCATTTGATTCTTGTTGAGCCGTTTCTTCTGTATTTTCTTCTGGTTCTGAAGACGTATCCTCAGATCCTCCGCAAGCAACCATAAATAGTGCTAGCAACACACTTACAAACAATAGTAGTAATGATTTTTTCATTCCACACTCACCTCTATATCTTTTTTATATAATTACACAGCGTTCCCGATTAACCAAGTGTAATCGCTTTATACTAGTAAACCATTAGCCAATCAGTCAACTGTGATAATTAAAAATAAACAGCAATTTTCCGATTATCAATATTGTTAATCGGAATATCCATATCATAGATTTCTCGTAAGGCATCCTCATCAATCACTTCATGAGCTGGACCTTCTTTAATAATTCGCCCATTCTTGAGAGCAACAATGAAATCCGAATAACAGGAAGCAAAATTAATATCATGGAGAACAACAACAATCGTTTTGCCTAGCTCATCCACCATGTTTTGTAGTACTTTCATAATTTGAACTGAATGTTTCATATCAAGATTATTTAACGGCTCATCAAGTAGAATATATTCAGTATCTTGAGCGATCACCATTGCTATATAAGCCCGTTGACGCTGTCCACCACTTAATTGATCTAAATATTTATCTTGAATTTCTTCTAATTCCATATATCGAATCGCTTCATCAATATAACGTATATCCTCCTTTGTTAAATTCCCTTGCGAATAAGGAAAGCGCCCAAAGGAAACTAAGTCTCTTATTTTCAAACGTATGTTAATATGATTCGACTGCTTTAAGATGGAAATTTTCTTTGCTAAATCATTGCTTCTTTGCTTCGTAATGTCCATATCATCAATTAAAACGAGTCCCTCGTCCTTAGCAATTAATCGACTAACAATTGATAGAAGAGTACTTTTTCCAGCGCCGTTTGGCCCAATAAATGACGTAATTTTCCCTTTTTTAATTTTCACTGAAACATCGTCGACAACACTTTTCGAAGCATATCTTTTCGTTACATTTTGAACTTCTACCATTTTTTACTCTCCTTTAACAACAAATATAAAAAGTAGGTTCCACCGATAAAATTAATAATGACACTTAACGTTGTTGAGAACGTAAAGACACGTTCGACAATGAGCTGACCGCCAATTAAAGCAATGATACTTATTAGAATAGAACTTATTATTAAATACTTGTGCTGATGAACTTTCATATATTCATGAGCAACATTAACAACTAATAAGCCTAAGAATGTTATAGGTCCAACTAACGCCGTTGCAATCGATACTAAAATAGCAATAATAATTAAATAGTTCTTTATGACGTGATCATAATTGACTCCTAAGTTAATCGCATGCTCTCTCCCTAACGATAGAACATCTAAATATTTATAAAATCGATACGCATACAGCAAAATCAATATAATCAGAGTAATCGAAATACCGAGTAAATCTGTGTTCACATTGTTAAAGCTAGCAAACATTCTATTTTGTACTATAAAGAACTCATTTGGATCAATTAATACTTGCATGAATGTTGTAAAGCTTGAAAAGAATGTTCCGAATACAATCCCAATCAATAACAACAAATAAATGTTTCGATCTTCTTTATTAAATAGCAATTTAAATAAGAATAATGAAAACAAAACCATACAGCTTATAGATATAAGAAAATTAACATGCTGATTAAGCATAACAAAGCTTAACGAACCAAACGCAAAGATCATAAACGTCTGAATTAGAACGTACAACGAGTCTAAACCAATAATACTTGGTGTCAAAATTCGGTTATTCGTAATCGTTTGAAATATAACCGTTGAAAATGCTATTGCTGAACCTGTTAGAACAATAGCTAACACTCTAACCCCTCGTCTTGGTAAGATATATTCCCAATTACCGTTAGAGTCTATTGTCATGTACAGGATAATACACGTCATTGCAATTATAGCTAAAATGAGTATCTTTAACTTAGAGCCCATAGGATCTCCTCCTTAAAAGCAGGAAGAGGAATATACCACTACCAACAACTCCAACTGTTAAACCAATTGCAATTTCATATGGGTAAATAATGATTCTCCCTATAATGTCACAAACAAGAACAAAAATGGCACCTAATGCCGCTGTATAAGGTAGGTTATCCCTCAAATTATCTCCGCGATAAATGGAAACAATGTTTGGAATAATTAATCCTAGAAATGGAATCATTCCAACTGTCAAAACGACAACTGACGTAACTAAAGCAACAATAATTAAACCGATATTCACAACTTTTTTATAATTTAAGCCGAGATTGGTTGAGAATTCTTCTCCCATACCTGCAACTGTAAATCTGTTAGCAAATATATAAGCAATAATTAGAACGGGAATACTAATGTATAGTAGCTCATAACGCCCTCTTATCATTAGTGCGAAGTTCCCTTGTAACCATGCCGACATATTTTGAATTAAATCATAACGGTAAGCAAAAAAAGTTGTGATCGAACTAATAATGTTTCCAAACATAAGACCGACTAATGGAATGAAAATCGTATTCTTAAACTTAATACGATCTAATATTTTCATAAAAATAAATGTTCCTAGAAGAGCGAATGAAAAGGCAACTAGCATCTTGACAAATGGACTCGCACTCGTAAAAAGCAGCAAAGAAACCATGATACCAAACCTTGCTGAGTCCAAAGTTCCAGCCGTTGTCGGTGAAACGAACTTATTTCTTGTTAGTTGCTGCATAATTAATCCGCATATACTCATTCCAACACCAGCTAGAATAATACTCACTAAGCGCGGAAAACGAACGAGCCATAATGTTTGCTTTTGCTCCTCTGTCAAATTAAATATTTCGAGTGGCGAAATATTTTGAACACCGACAAAGAGAGAACTTACAGAAAGTAAGATTAATAGAATAATTAAATAACGTAACTTCATGATCCCCTACACTTTCTATACTGCCTTCATCTAAGCTTATTATGTATCTTATTGATAATGATTATCTCTGATAACTATCATACAGACAATTGAGATTGATTGTCAATATCCATTAAAGAAAAACCATTATGAATTTGTAGAAAATGTGAAAATAAAAAACACTGAAAAAGTTTGGTTTTAACTTTTTCGGTGTCCTCACTTATTCCGCTTTTTTGCGAGGAAACGGAAGCTAGTGACTTTATATAACCTAAAAACGCCTTTGAGAGTCATTTTTCAAAGGCGTTTTGTTTACGGTCTAAAGAGCATTAAAAAGGATTTAAATCCCTTCTAATGCTCTTTGAATCATTTATGACTGAGACACCACTGTATGATTTTCTTCGCTAACTTATTCGCAATGAGTCGATCAGCACCACTTGGATATGGCCCAAGAATGAGTGATTGATCAATTTGAACATACTTCCAATCAACCGCTACGTACTGTTCTAATTGTTTAACGACTTCGTTCGGGTTTAAATGCTCATCAAATATAATAAAGCCATATGTTTTTCCATTTGCAATTGATTGTTTAAGTAATGTAGCAATTCCCTCTAACTCTAACATATTTTGTATTCGATGTTCATTTACAGCAACGACGACATCTTGAATCAAATTTTCAGAAAGTTCTTCAGGAAGCTGAATCCCAAAAATACGTGGATGATCATATTTCATTGAGTTAATCGTATCTTTAACTTTCAAAATTTGATCGACAATACTATCCAAAGCTGTATCATAGCCCAAATTTTGCCCTGTATCTTCATCAATTAATGGAATATGTAAGTGAGCAACCGTCAACTTCTCTAATAAATCATTTCCAACATTAGATTTCTCTCCGAGCACTATAACTTGATCAAACTGATCGAATATAGAAAGATCTACTTCATTTCTTAAATGGGAAGGTCTAATCATTGGCGCTTCAAACTCTTGAGAGAATAGAATTTGTTCCTTTTGATACGATTGAACCTTCACTTCACTTTGATCATTGATTTCGATACTAAATAGCTCATGCTCCTGAATTAACTGAAATGCAACTGTTTGAATTAATTGCTGCACTCCAGCTGGTGATTCTTCGACTAACAATAAACCAATCTTCATTAATTAGCACCCCTTTTAATCTGACAAATCAGCAGAATATGTAACGCCTATTTGTCTTCTTGCTTCTTCTAAAATTAGAGCGGTTTCGACTGAATATTCTAATTTATTACACGCTACTTCCTTCTCTCCGTTTTGAATAGCTTCAATAAAAACTCGCGCTTCATCGAACATCGCTTCCTCATCTTGTGGTGCACTTATATCCTCTACACGACCATCACGATAATGAATATGAACCCTTTCAGGCGTATGTATTTTATCAATGATAATTGAACCATCTTCACCTTGTATTTCAGTCGGAAGTGCTGAATCTGTAATTTTTGAATACATAATAACCGCTTCCATACTGTCATATTGTAACAACAAACTACCTTGCCCATCTACACCTGATTTTAATAAATGCCCGATTGCCTTCACCTCATTAGGACGGCCGAACATTGCAACGGTTGGAAATACACAATAGATCCCAATGTCCATTAATGCACCATTTGAAAATTCAGGCTTAAATGCATTTAAAACAGTCCCCGCTTTATACGCGTCATACCGAGACGAATATTGGCAAAAGCTCGTTACAAATCGGCGGATCGTTCCTATTTTATGTAAATGTTCTTTTAGCACTAAAAAGTTAGGCAACGCTGTTGTTTTTAAGCCCTCCATTAGTAAAACGTCCTCTTTTTTCGCAACATGAATCATTTCTTTAACCTCAGAGCTGTTAGAAGCCATCGGTTTTTCACAAAGAACATGCTTCTTATTCTTCATCATCAAAATCGCTTGCTTTTTATGAAATGAATTTGGGCTTGCGATATAGACAGCATCTACTTCCTCACATTGAGCTAATTCTTCTAAGCTAGTAAATATGCGGTGAACTTGATGCTTGCTTGCAAACTCCTCTGCTCTTTCCTTCGTTCTTGAATAGATAGCTGTTAATTGAAATCCCTCAACTTTAGTAGCAGCTGAAATAAATCGATCTGTAATCCAATTAGTCCCTATCACTGCAAAACGTACCATAACATCCTCCTAATTCTAATCTAGTTGCTGATGATTATTGGCTTCCTCTTGGTACAAAGGTAAAGTAACTGTCACCGTAGTACCAACTTGTTCCTTACTATAAATGTCTATGAAACCATAGTGACTGTCAATGATTTTTTTCGTGACCATCAACCCAAGTCCAGTTCCTTTCTCCTTTAACGTATAAAATGGTTCCCCTAACTTATCAATTAAATGCGCTGGAATTCCACAGCCTTGATCTTTAATAATGATGGAAACCATACCATCATTCGATATCCGAATATTCGTAACGATTTTTCCGCCATCATTCATTGCTTCAATAGCGTTTTTATATACATTAATAAACACTTGTCTCATTTGATTTTTATCTGCATAAATGTATGGAGTTTCTATTTCCTGTTCAACATATAATTCAACATTGTTTAATATGGCCTGAGGCTTCAAGAAACGATTAACATTTAAAATAAGTTCATATACATTCTCTTTCTGATATTGGATAGCTTCAGGCTTTGATACAGCCATAAATTCATTTGTAATCATCTCAAGACGATCAATCTCATTTGAAATAATGGACATATATTCTTGATTAACGCTTTTTGAGCTTTGTTGAATTAATTGAAGAAACCCCTTTATAGTCGTTAATGGATTTCGAATTTCATGGGCAAATCCAGCTGCTAATTCTCCAACAACGGAAAGCTTTTCCGATTTGCGCAAAAGCTCTTCCGTTTTAATTGCGGTCGTAATATCTGAGCACGTACCGACTATCTCAATCACTTGCCCATTTTCGTATTTTGGGAATAAACTCAATAGAAAAGTATAATCCATAAATTTCATTTGAAAGACTTGCTCCTTGCCACCCCATGCCTTCTCATAATAAGATTCCAACTTTGTTGTATATTTGATAGGTAGAAAATCATTCAACTCTTTTCCTATAAGTGATTTAAATGGTATCTTTTGTATTCTTAATAATTTGCCATCGATTAACGGATGAATAAAACGGCCATGCTCTCTACGAACTCTAAATATAATTCCATTGTGCAGTTCGACTGCCTCTTGTAGCTCTTTTCGTGCCTTAATCACTTCTGCTTCTGCTTGTTTTTGTTCTGTAATGTCCCTTAATATCGCTGCATATAACGTTTCCCCGCCTCTTTTAATCATGGAGGTTGATATACTAATATCAATAAGGGCAAGATCCTTTCGCTTACGCTTCGTTTGAAAGTTGATAACAGGAACACCTTTATCAAGCTGCTGTAACAATCCTCTATATTCAATCATTAAATCAGCTGGAATTAACGATGCCACAGTTAAGTCATCCTCATCTGTATAACCAAACATTTGTTTAAACCCACTGTTACTTCTAACAATGGATAAATCCTTACGGTACACAACAATGGCATCACCGGAATGCTCGAATAACAGCTCTAGCTCATTATCGATAGAGTGTATATCAGTATTTTCCTCTAATCTTTTAAAAAATGAAAGAACGGCGTAACCTAAAAATAAAACAGCAATCACCTTAAGCGCACCGGCGTACAAAATAGCTATTCCTACTGAAAAAAGGCTCAATACAACGAATAAAAAACTCAATATCATAAAAGTAAGGGACAAAATTAATGGATTAATGAGTTTGATATTTTTCTGTTTGTGCCATCTAACCATGAAATAAAGAAGTGGAAGATAGATAGAAACCATGAAGCTATATAATGCAATAGCTAATCTTTCATAATCCATATAAGACTGAGAAAACATGAAAGAAATAAATATAAAAAAAACAATGCTAATAAGCCAGCCAAACTTTTTATCTGGCTTTAATGTAGCGACAACGGTTACAAAAATCATCCACTCTAAAAATAATATAAAGATCACCGTTCCACTTAAATACAATTGATCCCCTAAAATGACAGCCAAAATATGAGATGAATACGCTAGGATAAGCAATAAAAATAAAAAAAGGTAGAGCAATGAACTAAAAGTCTGTGAATTTAAAATTCTTTTTAGGCAATAAATGAACAGCAGAAAATAAATGACTAACACCGCACAAACAAAAACATATTCAATAACATTCTGTTCCATTATATCTCCTATCTCCCGAGAAGGATTTAGAAAAATAAGGCTAATCACGACGTACACTACAAGCATGATGATAACGATTTGACTAATTGGGTGCTGGAGTTTTAAAAGTGAAATACCCATAAGCTCTCCTTCTCTCATCTTTCCTATCCCACTATGAGGGAATTGGTAATGTAATTTGAAAGGTTGTTCCACTGTTCAATTCACTACGAACTTGAACATGCCCTCCTAAGTTCTCAATAATCCCATACGTTACCATTAGACCAAGCCCCGTCCCCTTTTCTTTTGTTGTATAAAATGGCTGTCCTAATTTCGCAAGCTTATCCTCAGAGATCCCTTTCCCTTGATCGATGACTTCAACAATTGCATCGCCATCTTCCATACTAGAACGAATCGTAATTTCGCCCCCTTTAGGCATTGCATCGATTCCATTTTTTATTAGATTAATAAATACTTGCTTCAATTCATTTTCATCACACTTAACAAAGACAGGCCCATTAAGGTCTGTTACTATTTGCACATTCTCAATTATACATTGAGGCTCCAATATACTTTTAACTTGAGTCAAAATTTGATTAAGATCATGCTTTTCTAAATGCTTCACTTGTGGCTTTGCCAGCAGGAGCAACTCATTCAAAATAATTTCAATTCTTGAAAACTCCTCCGACATAATTGAATAATAGATTTGCTTAGCCGATTCCCCCGATTGAATAAGCTGAAGAAACCCTTTTAATGAGGTTAATGGATTTCGAATTTCATGGGCAATTCCTGCAGCCATCTGCCCTACAAGTGACAGCTTCTCTGAATTTTGCATATACTCTTGGGATTTCTTAAGCTCAGTAACATCTCTAAATATCACAACCGTGCCTTTATATTGAGCATTTTCATAAATTGGGTTAATCGTATATTCAACATCAAATTGTTGTCCATCTTTTCTAGAAAATTGATCTTCTCTTACTTGCAGAGTTCCACCATTTTCAACAGCCTGAAGAAATGGACTTGTAACAACATCTTTGTCTCCTTTTAATTTCAAAATGACTTCTTGAATTCTTCGACCAATCATATCATCCTGCTTACAGCCAAGCATATTTTCAGAAGCACGATTCCAAAAGACAATTGTACCATCTGGATTTAGTCCGAATATGCCTTCGTTGATTGAGTCTAAAATAAGTTGATGCATATGATTTAATTCATTTAACTCTTTTTCCTTTTTTAATTTCAAACTAATATCAAAAATATCGACATGGTAATAAGAGGTTTGTCCCATTTCTAACATGATTATATGCAACGAAACCCACAGAACCTTCCCGTCTTTATGAACAAATCGTTGATCAATAACTAATTTATCCGTAATGTCGGAGGGGGTGTTAAACAATGATGTCGTCTTATTTAAATCATCAGGATGTGAAACAATATCAAATGCTGAATGCTCAAGTTCCTCTTTGCTATAGCCCGTAATTATGCTTAATGCTTTATTCACCTTAAACCACTGGCCATCTAATGTCATAATTGCTTTTCCAGAAGAAGCGTTTTCAAAGGCATCTCGATATAAGTTTGTATGATCCATTCATCTTCCTCCAAGTCCTATTTGTTCTCTAATAAGAATTATACGCTATTTTTCAACATAAAAAAGACATTGACGGAAAATATTGATAAAAATATGAGATTTGTCAATAGGCGTCTATAATAGACAGCATTTTTAGAGTTTAAGTAACATATTTTGACTTCTTTTGATCAATTGATCGTATGTTTTTCTTGAATCATGAACAAAATAAACTGAAAAAATCATAAAAATTGGAGGTCACCAAAAAAAGTTAAAAACCAAACTTTTTCAGTGCCCTCATTGAAATGGAGGTTTTTTATTTTGAAGAAAAACTGGCTCTATCTACTTCTTATGATTATGACTGTTCTTCTGCTTATTTCATGTGGTGCTGAACAACAGGAAGAGCAAATAGAGGAAGATGCAGACCAGCAAGAGCTAGAGGAAACAGGGGAAACTGAGAGAGATGAGGAAGAGCAGGTATTAGATGAAGCAACTGGTCATGATGAAGGAGATGTAGTTGAAAACGAAGGAGGCACCTTTACACTCATTTCCAAGCAAGATGATATTGAGTCCCAAGAGACAGGACCAATGATTGTCGACATCACACAAATCAACGCAAGTTCAGGTCAACTCCAGGGGGATCTAGCTGATTTTTTGGAAACAACTGAAATTGAATACATTCAAGTTGATATGGAAGTTGAAAACACATCAGACGACACGATCTTCTTCTATCCTGGACAAGCGACCATAACGACAAATACGGGAGAGCAGCTTGAATCTGATATGTGGCTTTCCGATCATATCGATGGAGAATTTATTGGAGCCGTCCGAAAGTCAGGCTCGCAGTTTTTCATTCTAGAAAATTCTACTGCTGATGAAATCGAAACAGTTCGAATCATCATAAACGCTCCCCATAACGAAGAATGGGAGGATGTCGGTGACAAGATTGACTTCACGGTTGAATTTTAAAGTTCACTTAAAAAGAACAAATCAACTTTTTTAGCATTTCGATTCACAAGAGTATCTAAAAGGGGGGAGATTCTCCCCTTTCAGACACTCCATTCATCCTATGCTAACGCTTCCTCCTCTTTTTTGAAAAAGGCTTTCATTGCATGATATACGTCAGCTTTCTCCTTTAAAATAAAGTGACGAAATCGCATATCATCAATGTTCTTATAGGCACTCATGAGTGTAGAATGGCGACTGTATTGATTCACTTCTCTAAGAAGTATACGAACACTTAAGTATTTATTTTTTCTCCTATCTCTTTTATACTATGTACGATTTCTTTTTGAGTTCTTAAAATTTCACTATTTAGCTTTTGGAGTTCTTTTTTATTTTGAATGGTTTGTTTAAAATCTGAAAGTGTCTCTTCTAAAATACTATTTGCTTTTTTCTGTTCTTTTTTCATCGAAATAAAACCCACAATAAAAATCAAAATGATTGCAGTCAAAATCAACCACATTTTAGAATTCACCTCAATCCCTTAATTTAACCTATCCCGAATATCTTTTACAACCTCTAGCATTTCTTTTTGTGTTTCTAATAATTCTCTCTGTATTTCTATCGTCTCTTTTTGATTTTGTAATGATTCTTTCAGATCAATTTGTGAGTCTTCTACTTGTTCTTCTGCCTTATTGTCAAACTTCCTTCTTGAAACGATTATACTAAATAAAGCGATAATAACGATCCAATACATAACATCAAGCATACTTTTATTCTCTCCTTTCATTCATTTCAATTCAAAGTTATTCAAACGTAACTTCAACTTCCAAATCTTCACCCATTGGCTCTCCTTCATAATCTGGACTTTGTACGATAAATGTCACCTTTTCAATATCTTCCAATGAAACTTCCCCCAATTCAAAGGAAACACTAATTAACATTTCTGATGCTCCTCGTAAATTATCTGAATAAAATATACTGCTAAATAATTCATCCACGTTTATTAATTGCTCTTCTTCATTTATTCTTAATTTTGGATAATGATGGTCAAATTCAATCCCATCACCAATTTCACCTTCCAAATGCATGTTCATTAAAAAGTTAGCATACTTATATTCCGTTTCCTCGGAGGTATACTCATTAGCATTAAAATGCCCTTTTAATAATTGTACTTGCTCAATCACTATATTCAATGGTCCAGTCTGGTACTCTCCTAAATCATCAGCATTTTTCACGCGATAAAACTCCCCAAATGCACCCCACCAACCGTCCTCTCTTTCTTTACCAATCATTTCAAAAGATTCTTTTGAACCCTCCATATTATCTGTTTCTGTACACGCTGTTATAACAACCATTAATAAACTAATGGTTAATAATTTGTAAATTAATTTCATATATAGATACCACCTTTTTTGGGAATATTTACATAGAATCAATTTTAACATACTATATAATTTTTTAGTGATGATTCGTTACTAATAAGAGGAATAACCGCCGGTTCTACCGGCGGTTTTAATTTCGCTCTATAAGGGCACTTTACTGACTGTCCCTAAAGGGACTCTGAATTGACCGACCGTCAATCGTTCCCTTCTATTTCTTATCTTTAAATGGATCTACATAAATCGAGGTTTTCTTATTTATATCGAAGAAACGGACCTATTGAGGGTCTTCTTTTTGTTGAACAGTATGGTTGTACTGTGTAGTAAATGAAATTGTTTTTTGTTGTTCTTCAACATAAGCTCCCATTTACTTCAATAAGAAGATTTGGATGGATACAAAAAAGCAAAATAAAAATGTACCGATACCTAACCAGCCGTAACTTTTCTTTCCCTTTTTAAACTCCCTTAATCCCATTACTAACATTTTTAAACTTAGAAACAACATCAAATATGGTTGAAGTTTAAAATCCTTAGTAATCAAACTATACCCTGCAAGTGAAATAACTGTTATTGATAAAATAATGTGCAAAATCTTTAACAATTTATCACCAGCTTTTTCCTTTTATACATATTCCTAATTGATGTTCAACTATCTCTTTTCCTCAGCAACATTTACTAATTAAGCGAAAATCAAATTATTTAAGTTTCCAAATATTCCATTCCCTACTACTTTAGTTTAACCTTAATTTCCTTTTGTTGAGATAGAAAAAAGCACTCCTTTTTGTAGAAATGTAGAAATGCTCCCAGTTAGTTGAAAAGCTACGTCAATAACAATATTCTTGATTTGGATCGAACGTTCCCATCTTCCTTTCTGAAGTATTAACCTAGAGTTTAATATAGCTACAAATGGATCAACATAGCAAAATGGATTGTCCTTTAACCAGACAACCCTTTTTGTTGTTATTTATTCAATTCAACCGTTTCATTAACATCTGTCGATTTAGAACTTTGCCCTGTCATGCGTTTATAGAGAAAGGCGATTTTCTTCGAAAAATTACCGGTTTCCCAATATTCGGCTGCTTCCGCTTTTACCTTTATCAAGACAACGTTAGGATCATCATAAGAAGTTTGCATAATTTTCTCATATACGTTGCTCCACAATTCCTTTTTCTTGTCTAAATCATCAACGATTTCTGCTCTTCCACGGACGGAAACATAGGATTTACCTGCATAAGCCACATTAACATCTTGATCATGTAAAATTTCTTCATATTTATCAGTTTCTTTTTTAGTGAAAAACCATAAGTCACCATCAAACTCTACTTCTTGTGTTTTCATAGGACGAGAAACAAGCCCTTCATCAGTAACCGTAGTCAGCATGGCCGTGTCTACGTCTTTAATTAACTCTCTTAATGTTTCCAGTTCTTCTTGTTTCATCATGTTAGACATTTCCATCACCTCATTAATATTTATAGAAGTAGTCTACCCTTTACACCAACTTTTAATCAGATATGGCGGATTACTAAACTAACTCTAACAAAATGAAACTTTAATAGAGCAATAAAAAAGCCTAATTTCTTCGAACTAAATAGAGAAATTAGGCTTTTTATTTAAAATTCCTTAACGTACTAAGTAGTAAACTAATTAATCTAACCTATACCCTTGATTTACTCATACAAAATAAGGCTATAAAATATGAAAAGAAGATGCAGTTGCAAACGTATCTCCTTTTCATATTTATGTTAATGATTGGATACAATCTACAGATTCATTCTTCGGACTATTGACTATTGTTGAAACCTCATAAGCATCCATCTCCTCACTTGGGTATGAACGTAGCAATTTTTTTAATGTCGTTACATGTGTCGTTTTATCAAGCCAACTGTCCCAATCTCTTCTATGAAGAATAACAGGCATGCGATCATGAATGTCACTTATTCGTTTATTTGGCTCTGTTGTAATAATCGTGCAAGTCGTTAACTCGTTGTCTTCCTTCTCATCTATCCATCGATCCCATAGTCCTGCAAACGTGAAAATACCCTCATTAACAGTTATGCGATAAGGTTTCTTCCCTTGCTCTGTACGTTGCCATTCATAGAAACCATCCGAAACAATTAAACAGCGTCGACGCTCGAATAAACGTTTAAAAGCAGGTTTCTCATGGATGGTTTCTCCACGGGCATTAATCATTTTATAACCTATCTTGGGGTCTTTAGCCCAACTTGGTACAAGACCCCACCTTAAGTAACCGGCTTTTTTCTGCTCACCATTCGAAACGATACTCAAAACGGGTTGACTCGGTGCGATATTGTACCTAGGAGTATAATTGAAAAGGTCCACTTGCAGATACTTTTCAATTTCCTCTTTATCAGCAGTTAGTGTAAATCGACCACACATCCTATCACCTCAGAATTAAGTATAATCAATTCAACTAATTGCATACCTATTTAATTTTAGTGCTTTGATGTACTCTCTAACAAGTGGTGTACTTCTTTTAATAATGCTAAATCTTCTTGGGAAATGGAACGCATGTGGCAAACTTTATTTCTAATGGAATGTGTTTTGCGAAGGGTTTCATATTGGGTATCTGAAAATGATAACAGGTCATTCATCTCAACAAGGTTTAAAATCTTGTTGTACGTTTCATTGTTGTGGAAATGGTGCAAATACAGTTTGGAATAAAGAAGATGCTTGAGGGTTGTTTCAATGTCGTAAATCAACGAGTAGGCTTCAACCATTATGGCTTTTGAATCAATAGCTACTGCTGTCATCTTTTCCTCCTTTCTTTCGCTATATCGTACATTCTACACTTACACTCAATTCCCTTCTCATTTTCTAAAAATTGGTATATTCCAACTCAATTCAAGAACATAGGTTTGTATATTATACGAATTAGGTGATCATTTTGGACGAGCTAAAACGAGAAAACAAGCTACGGGAAATGAAGTTTGTACTGCCTGAGCAAACTGTTACTTCGAAACAATGGAGAGAAGAGTAAAATTTAATTTTTAATATGTTAGTATGTACAAAAAGGAGAGGATGTAGATAATGTTCAAATGGTACATTAGACTAATGATTAAACTTTTTTCCGCATTTTTATCACCTCTTATATTAATGATTGGTATAATGATGGTTGGATTGGTTAGAGGAGGAACATTAGTAATCGATGTTTTCTTCTTTCATTTAATTATAATTTATTATATTTATACTCTTCCTATCTATTTGTTTTTTATCATTCCTTTTTCAATGCTCGTAGATAAAATAAATCCCAAATGGAGATTTGTATTTTATGCTATAGCAGGGGTAATTGCAGGAGCAGTTGGAAGTATTATAATAACTTTACTTTCAAATAAAAGACTACCTGATTTTTCACAATTTGATTTTCACACAATCTATACTTTTATGATTGCGGGTATAGCTTTTTACATAGCCGATATCATTATAAAAAATATCGTCCAACGTCTCATTGACGGTAAATTTTCGTTGATTTAGAACTTTAAATTGAAGCCCCCACAGGCGTGAGGGCTGTTTTCATTACCCAAACAACCTCCCCCACGTTTGCGGACCAACAATCCCATCCACAGTGATACCTTGAAAACGTTGGAAGTCTCTAACTGCTCTCTCTGTACCTCTGCCAAAAATCCCATCAAATGGACCAGGATTAAAACCTTTAATATACAGCAACGCTTGTAGCACTCGTGTAATATTACCTCTAGCCCCGTTACGTACTGTGACTAACTTAGATCGTGTTTTAGGTCCCATGATACCATCAACTGTTAGTCGAGCGTTAAATTGACGATTAAGCTCGCCTTGCAATACTCGTATTAACCCTCTTAGTGTTTCTGGTCCAGGAAGCCCATCAACCGCAATTCGGAAGCCATAATTAACTACCCACTGTTGAATTGAACGGACATAAGAATCACCTGAAGATTGTGGAGCTGGCTTCGATTGTTGTGGTGGTTTATTTGCATTACTTGATGACGACTTACCAAAGTTTATGACTTGTCCCACCTGCAACTTAGTTGGGTCGACATTAGGATTAACCTTGATAAGATCATCCACTGTCATACCATCTGCACTGTTTTTATGTGCAATGCTCCAGAACGTATCTCCCTCTTGAATCGTATATGTGGATGGTACTGCACTTGGCTTAGATGGAGTAGTTCCACCTTTTGAATTAAAGGCTTTCTTATAATCAAATGCACAACATTGCTTCCAGCTGTAGCCTGGCATCTCGTGATGAGATTTATCTTCGTTACCGATCTTGTCCGCCACTAATGCAGAGTGAAGATCGGCAATAGATGCAAGCGTCGCATTATCAAGCTCATCAGTACGATAATCACCGGCAACACAAATGCCTAAGGCAAATTGATTACTATTCCCTACATGATACGTCCGTCGATCAATGTCATGGCAATAGACGATACGAGCACGTTTGCCGTTAGGCGTGTCCACGAGATTTAAAGGTTCAATGACAAAGGTATAACCAACACCCGGCCACCCTAATGACTGTACATGATAACTTGCAAATCCAGCAGCAGTAGAACCTGCTAAATGCTTCTTCGTTAAGGAATGATGCCAAGCTCGAACAGTAATTGCTCGAGTTCGTTTTGAATAACTCCCTTTCTTCGTGAGGTTATTCCTCTGATCTGACAACTGTGGTAGTTTTTCAAATGCGTATGCCATTATCGATCCCCTCCTTTCGTACTTCCTTCTCTTTTGTTCCCAATTTCAAATAAACCGGTTGCCGCTAAACCAGCAAAGCCACCTGCCCATAATCGAAGTACTAAGTCTAAATCAGTAAACGGATAGGATATTGCTCCTACTACCAATCCGACAAATAACGACATAAGTGGAACGAAGTTTTTTCTAACATTAATTGTTCTCTTCACTAGCTCAATAAGCGCTAACACGATTGGACTAAGCACCGTCGCAAAAATTAATACTGTTTCCATTATTAAAAACCCCTTTTCTATTAGTAAATGAGTCAATTGCCTTGCCTGAAACGGCATGTGTCTTTAACCAAAATAAAAAGAACGCAGCATCAGCCACGTTCCCGTTGGTATATTTTCTTTTCCATTCTGTCCACCCTCCCTTCCATTGTAGTAAGTGTGGAACGAATTGACTTTAATGCTTCTGCGGTTTGTTCTTGTGATTCGTTCGACCTGTCTAAATGATCCATCAACCTTTCCTCACGTTGTTTTGATTCTCTACGATGATCCTCATACAAATTGATAAGATCCGTTTCTCTTCTTACATTCTCTTTCCTCATTTCTCTAATGACAGCGATCGCTAGCAAGATACATAGTATAGCCCACACAACTTGACTAGTAGCTATTTCGCTGACAACTTGATATTCCAAGTCATCACCTCTTTTCCACGAAACATCTAATTCAATACAAAAAAGCCAACATACTAATGTCGACTATAGCCTTTCATCTATCATTAAGCTAATCGTTATCTGAACAAAACACGAATGATGTTTTCACTAACTCGTTCCATTACTCGATAGCCTTGGTCACTAGCTGTCGCTATACCTTCGTCACTCGACTTACAATAGCCATTCACTTGACATGTGCCGTCGTCTCTAACAAGTAACTTACCAACCATTCCAACAGGACTCCATTCCTTGCGCTGCTCTCGTGGAATATATTCTTCTTCAGGATTCCAATTAGGGTTAAGAATAGGTAAATAACCTCTCTTTATTACAGTTTCTACTACTTCTTCCTCGTATTCTTCTTGGATTAGGTTGCCTTCCTCATCATATTTTGCTTCATGGTGAATAAGCTTTGTCTCTTCTTCCTCGTAATCTTGCCACTGATATTGAATCCGACCCCAGTCATCTGTTACATGCTTACTATACCAATCATCTTGATGGCTGTCTCCTATAATAGCAGGCTGTGCAGAAATAATACCTAGTACATAACTATCTTCATTATTGGCTTTTCTAATTTTATCTCCATCAAGAGTTACAAAATAGCCAACCCTATCTTCATCATTTGTATTTCCATCTAGCCACTCAAAGTATTCAGCATAGTCTGCACCAGTTGAGTTGAAAGCAGATAATCCATAAACTGAACCATTGAAAGTCACACGAAAAGCGTTACTTTTATTACTAGTTGATGTACCGTTACCTATAACAAATGCATCATCGTTATTGTTAATACTTGAACCACTGCCAATCATTTGTTTGCTATATCGCCCTTGTGCGTGTGAAGCATATACATTTGCTACTGTTTGCAGCCCTTCTGCGTGTGAAAAAGCTCCGCTTGCTGTGGTATTTATGCCTTCTGCATGTGCTCTACTTCCACTAGCCTCTGATTCACTACCTTCCGCATGTGCAGCTATCCCACTAGCCTTTGTATTTCTTCCTTCTGCATGTGCACCATTCCCACTAGATTCTGTGTTATACCCTTCTGCGTGTGAATAATCCATTATTGCGCTTGTGCCAAAACCTTCTGCGTGAGATACATAACCTGAAGCTTCTGTATTTATTCCTTCAGCATGAGATGCGCTTCCTGATGCTTTAGATGAATCTCCTTCGGCATGAGAAAAATCACCTATTGCCTCTGTATCAAGACCTTCTGCATTCGAATAAACGCCACTCTGTATAATGTTAGGAGAGGCTCGTTTATGCATCGAAATATCATCAACATGGTTATCAAACTCTGTCTTAGATGCTTGTTTTACATTATCTACATTCCCTAAACTTACTTGCGTCTTTGTAACACCATGAGGGTTACCAGTATTGTTTATATGACTGTTAAATGTGTTTGATAAGTTACTAATTGAATTATTCACTGCCTCAATAAACTTGTCGAATGCTTGCTTTACACGTAAAGGCGACATAAATTTTGTATTAGTAGTACCAACCTCTGCTTCTCCCTGTGTCGCCATACTATTATTTGGTACGTTACCTAAGCCAACCTGTTGTTTTGTAACACTGTGAGGGTTGTCTGTTCTGATAGCATGAGCATCAACCTTTTCCTGAGCACCCGCTGTAGTCTCCATTTCAGTCCAGTTTTGCCAACTGCCTTGTGATTTCCTCCTAGTAAAAATAGTAGGAGATGTAACATGCCTTATTGCTACTTGTATTTGAGCGGAATGACTTATTGAGATAATCACAACATAAAACCAATCTGATGAACCTTGAGGGGCGTTCATTAAATTTTGACCCGCATAAAGACCATTATCCCTTAAATCGTTCAGATCAGTATCAGAGATAATATTAAATGTATCACCCAACCCAAAACTTTTAGCCCAACCGATAGCTTGTTGTTTAGCAAGGTGTGGATCGTCGTTGTCAGTAATGTGGTTATCAAACTCTGTCTTAGATGCTTGTTTTACATTATCTACATTCCCTAAACCTACTTGTGCCTTAGTAACACCATGAGGGTTGTTATCGTCATCAATATGTTCTTTAGTTATTTCATGCGCGTCAGCTATCCCCTGCTCAATACGATTCATCATGTTTGCACTAAACCGCGTTCCGTCTACAATAATTTCATCGGGATTTTCCTCCCATGTTGGAGTAATGCGGTACCGGCCATCCTCCAACTGTTCTACTTTATATTGATCAGGGTATTCCACTACATGATCTAACCAATCATGTTGTTCAAAGCTCATTCTGTATCCACCTCCATGATTGTGTGATGAAATTCAACCATTAAACCTCGATTGCTATTTTTAGTGATGTTCACACTTCGAGTAATAGCAACCTTTTGATCAACATTAAGAATTTCTATTTTATCTATATCAACCACGTTATCAGGTATCTCGATAATAATAGTTACCTTTGTCTCATCCACATCCACTTTATACAAATCAACTTGTACAACTACCCCATTCTCTTCGTGTATAAGTGCATGATCAAGACGACCAGCAAAGTACTTTGCTAGTTCTTCTAATTCTGTCTTTGTAATATACATCATAGACCTCCTGGCTTTTGTCCAGCCCGAAATGTTCCTGCTCGAGGAAATCGTATTTCATACATTTTTGATCCACTTTTAATCTGAATTTGACTTTGATGATGAATATCGAATTCGTAGGATAGATGTGCCGGCTTGGCATTTTCAATTGTTTCTGAGACGACCCTCAAATCGAGTTCATTAAATTGATCAAAAATACTCACTCGAAAACAATAGGGAGATACATTTTGTATAATCTGTACAGGAGCTCTTGCTACTTGACTTATGATCATTTCCATACGAAATGGGGTGATCGGCCAAAAAGTATTCATTTGAGTCAAAATCCTTAAACGTCTGGCTTCTATATCCATATTATTTCGAACATGTAAACCAAGCATTTCTTCATAATATTCCAACGCCCACGTGGCCAGTTGTGGTACAACCTGTTCTCGCATGTCATTCGTCCAATTTTGTAAATCATCCATTTCAAAGCCATTCACTTGGTACATCCATAATGAGTATTCATCTTGATCATACATATTGATGACCATTTGTAACATGTGTTGAGCGGATTCAGAGGTCACTACATTATTGATCATTTATCAACACCTCACCGATAACCGCTATTTGAAACTCTTCTAATTGGATGTTCTCTGTTTGACCGTTTATACGTAAGTCTTGGTAATCTAGTATCGATAATAAACTAATGATAAGCGACCCAATTCGGGCATAAACTACTAAGCCACCAACCGATACCTCTTGAAAATATTCTGAGAGGACTCTTTTTACTTCATTTTCTGCTTCATCCTTATTTGCTGTTCCTTCTAGCACAGCATCAAAAGTGAGATTAATAACCACTTGTTGTGGAGCATCAACGGTTACCAGAGCTCCGATAGGAGCGAGGCCACCACCATTCCTAGCATCAGGAGCAATATACGTTTGTACTTCATCAATTAAAGTTGGTCCTGCAGGTGCTCCGTTTGAATCTAAAATTAACACTAATACGGATCCAGGCACGTCAGAATTCCATTCCGGAATGACATATACATCACCAACACCAGGTACCTCTTTGGCCCATCTAATATAGTCGGCAACAGACCCAGAAAGACTCATTTCACGATGTACCGCTAATATCCTAGCTCTTAAAGACTCATCTGATTCTTCATCGGTACCATCGGATGTCGGCAATTGGTTCGTTAACCCTAAAACACCTTCAATCGTAGATTCCAGCATAATAATGCTGTCTGACGAGACATTTCCTGTACTACCTGGTTCCTCTGCTTGAATAGGTACATCAACAAAGCCATTAGCATTTATGATTGCTAATTCCTTTGTAATGAATCTAATCGGTGGTTCATTTCCGTCCCCTGCTGTTGAGACAAATGTCCCTTCCGAAATAGTAGTCCCTTCAATACCTTCGAATGTAACAACACCACTCGCATGCGTTGGCGGTCTACGAACTAAACCGACTGTACCTGCGTGTAAGTCAAGCCATTCATCTTCTGCAAATTGAGGGAACATTAACTGAACCGTACGCAATAATTGAAATTGAATCATCCTGGCTTTTTCAATTGCTACTGGTCGAGTTATATCCCAAAAATAAGACCCCTCAGATTTTGCATATCTAGTAGGGGTGTTTTCAATCATTCGTTTATGAATGTCTTCTTCAGATTCTAATAAAAAATGAGGCGGTTTAAATTCAGGTAAATCAGGCAATACCATCACCTCCAAATAGAGATTCCATCGTCACACTTCCATAAATGCTTTCAATTTCGAATTGCACGTGTACGGTTTCAGCTGACCAATTAAATGTAAATTGATCCACTGATAAAGTACGAGGATTGACAGCCAATGCTTCCTGTATCTCTCTTCTCATTTCACTTTCAGCAATATCACGAGGATAATTCGCTCGTATAATCGGTTCAAGTTCTACACCAAAATCACTGCTATAGGCTTCATATTTATATCGTTCAACTAAAAGACACGTAGTGCACCATTGTTGGTACGTATCAAACCCTTCAACCATTTCTGGTTTTCCTGTCGGCGTTAACCTCACTCTACTCACCTGGATGTCAAATCGTGGTTCGAATGTATAATCATCATTAATTTGCTCTTCTTCATCGATCATTTCTGGCACTTCAAAGGTTGGATAAAGTTCAGGCATTTGGGACCACTCTCCCAATCACTACGTAATCATTCCCTTGATTAATGGGTATACAAAGGACTCTATCCCCTGGAGCAAGAGGCCTCAATTGTCGAGGTGTTGGAATAGTATGTGTGTGTGACCCTTCCGTAGATGGATGTGTATGCCGTCCATCACCTTCCTCTTGTTCATGGTCACCACTTGGACCATGAGGATGATTCCCTTCGCCCGATGGAGTGGAACCCATTATATTTGATGGAAGCATTAAATGCTCTGATACTAAATAATCACTAAAGACACTAGGAAATCCATCTACCTTCAATCCATTGTTTTGTATGGTTCCTAAAATAGGTGTTGAAAGATGCGACATATTCCTATTCATAATCTCTTGTATGACCTTTGCCATTTCATTCGCTCCATACCCCATTTAACTAGACCTCCTAACTCTAAGAGACATTGTAAGATCAATTATGTTTCGTACAATACTCTCTACAATAAATTCTCCTGATATGGTTCCTATTTTGATTACTACTCGATCTCCTTTTCTGACCCACGGTACATTGGGCACATTAATACGTGGAGACCGCTGCATGCCCCCATCATGTTTAATGATCTCAGCAGCAGCTTTCCTTGCCTCAGAAAGAGAATCAAATGAAGAAGAATAGATGATGTCCTGAAATATCCCATACTCAGTTTTGCCGTCGCGAGTTGCTTCAATGGGTGCTCTTCCACCCTCGTCTTCATTTCCGTATATCTTTACTCTGGTTACGATATTTTCGATTGAATACTCGTCATCTGAGGATACTGGCGTACTCTCGGTAAATTCATACACGGTTGTATTCGCACCTGCTTGAATGCAACATAATTTCCCTTGATCACTACGTATGACAAACTTGCCACCACCCATTTTTTCTGAATCAGAAAGTCGATCTTGTATCACTTGGCCAAGTTTGATTCCTCGATAGACCTTTTTGGCTAATTGTACATTGGGTCCATCAATCGTTTTGATAGGTATACTCCAATCCCTTACCAGCCTTCGAATACTTGACGCCCCTGTCTCTCCTTTAGAAAATAATAGGTGGTCTGAGGACATTTGCAGGTAATATAGATCGTCATAGGCTGTAAATGAAACGGTTTTATCATCTGAAGTGTGAGTCGAATATTTAAAAACAGTGCCACGATAGACTTCTTTCCATCCGTTACCTGTATTCGCTTGTATTAATAGTTTGTTATTTATCTTCACAAAATGATGGGCCCAGGTATCAAATTTGACATTTTGCATAGTAGCACTAAATTTAGACGCTAATTCTCCATCCATCTCCTCATGTTTTGCTTGCATTAATAAATTGGAGATATCCTTCCCGCTACCAGAAGGTGGGAAAGCAATCACTCGATAACGAACATCTGATAGTTTCATGGTTACCACCCCGAAGGAATGCGAAAGACCTCACCTGGATAGATGAGGTCTGGATTTTTACTTCTTGATCTGCTTTTGTTCATGGACCACATTTCCGTCCATCTAATCCCATTACCTGTGTACTTCCTAGCAATGCCCCACAACGTATCACCAGACTTAACCGTATAATTACGCTGTGATGTTGATTGAGTAGTTGCAGGAGGTTTAGGCCGTACTGGAGCTGGGAGGTTCACATCTTTTATATCGAGTTCTCTCCATTCCATGAGAGTAATCGTATAAAAAATATCACCAAACCCTCCACTGTACTTGGGATCAAATGTTTCAATAAAAACAGGAATGTTTATATTTGTATCGGTAATAATCAACCTTAGAAGCTTGGCTCTAATCGGTACTTTCATCCAGTTTTCAATTTGTTGCACGATCGAATTAGGATTACTCGAAGAAACGCCAGGCAATTTCCTACTTCTTCCTGGTAAAAAAGCAGTCCAGGTTATCTTTTTAGGTAACCTACCTCTAGAAATTTCAATTGTCCCAAGATTTAAGGTTGATAATGAGACCGTTTTTGACTCCGTTTGAACCTGAACGTCTTCTGGAGAAACAGGAAAAATAAGTGCTTGGTTATTTTGTGGGTTTAATAGTGTAAACCTCAACATGATCACCTCCATTACACCTGATATCATTACATATTCGAGAAAGCTTCTGCCGTTGCTGTTGCGATTTTATAACCAATTTCTTCGTAATCATCGTCAGAATTAATCTCAAAAGTGGCACCATTAAATAAATCATTCATATTTATCACAACGCTAGTACCTGACTGAGAGCCAGCCAACGGATAGGTAGACGATCTAGATGAATCATCTTGATTAAAACTCTGGCTTATCGAACTATTCACTAAGCTACTCTCTCCACCATTTTCATATGAATTGATTCCTAGCATTTGACCTGCTTGATTATACAAATCCATTGCACGTCCACGTTTTCCAGCCGATAAAGGGATAATCATCTCTGGACCCGCTTCACCAACTAGACCCAGGTGTGGACTAGTAATCAATCCACCGTTCGCATAACGTGGTGTACTCGAAGGTCTTGCCGATGCTGTCACACGATTGCTCGTACCAGACGCTTCTTGTCCCTTCGCACGCCCCTCATCAAAAGATGAAAAGAGATTTGAAGCTGAAGCTGAAATGTCCGATAAAACTGATGAGGCCCATCCTTTCACGCCTTCCCATTTTCCAGCCCACCATTCTTGACTAAAAAGAGAAGAAGAGATGCCCTCCTGCACCGCTTCCCAAATAGTTGTAAATTCATCCCACTTACTTGATGAAGTTTCTTTTATATCGTCCCACTTGCCACTCCACCATTCCAGATTTAACAAAGTGTCCGATATATCTTCTTGTACTGCCTCCCAAATGGTTTGATATTCCTTCCACTTCTCAACTGCATCATCTTTCAAATCACCCCACTTGCTAGACCACCACTCTTGATTTAATAATGTATTTGAAATACCTTCTATTACCATGTCCCATACAGTTTGATACTCCTTCCACTTCTCAGCTGCGTTTTCTTTTATTTCATCCCATTTACTTGTCCACCACTCTCCATCAAAAATCGTCCCTTCTGTCACATCTTTTATGCTTTCCCAATGACCAGCCCACCAACTTCCATTAAACAAAGTCGATTCTAGGTACCCGTACACGAAACCAGCTTGCTCTACCCACCAGCTTGCACTGAATAGAGTTTCACTGGCTGTTTCTTTCACTCCTTCCCACCAACTCGATGTGTCTTCGAGTTTTTGAGATCCCCAACTTTTAACCTCATTCCATTTTTCAGACCACCAACCACCGTCAAAGATCGTACTGGATATTGTATCTTTAGCTTCTTCAAATTTATCACCAATCCATGTCGCTGTTTCGGTAGCTTTCTCTTTAATTGATTCCCAATTAGCAACAATAGATTCACCGCCAATGCTACCTGCAATTGAGCCACCAATACCACCAATCACACCACCGATCGCGGCCCCTGGCGCTGCTCCAACTCCTCCGAATAATGCGCCAATCGAACCGCCGATCATCGCTCCTCCTTTAGCTCCTGCAGTTCCTCCTGCCAATGCACCAGCAACACCACCAACTGCATTGGTCCTTTTGCCTTCAGGAGCACCGATTATACTTAAAGCGCCTAATACCGTCCCGAGCAACGGTACTCGTTGTAAAGCAGTTCTTGCTCCTTTTGTTGGGTTTTCAACGTTTCCCCCTATTCTTTTTAAAGGTTCAAGGGCTCTTTTAAATGGTGTTGACATTCTATCCCAAAATGATCTTCTAGTATGAGCAGGTGAAGTAGATTGCGTGGTGCTCATAGGATTCCCTCTACTATCCACTATTACAGGTGGCCCTCCTGCATTTGGTAGGGTTTTGGGTGGAATGTTTGACTGATTACTTGAAGGAGTACTCGGAGAATTGTTCTTTCCACCCCTATTATTCTCTCCATTAGGCGGAATAACTGGAGGTGATCCGCCACCACCTCTATTATTTTTACCGCCCCCGCCTTTGCCCCAAGGAGTCATTCCCCACGTCCATGCGCCAATATTTAAGGCTCCTTTTAATAGACTTTTAATTAATTTCAATCCAGGTGCTAACTTTGTTAATGCTGCCAAAACTAAAGCATTAGCAAAAACAGCTCCAACAATCGAACCTTGGCCTGTAAAAGCATCTACGTTAACTTGCCATACTTTCCCTGTTATTCTTTTCACCATATCCCAAGGATCAATGGCATCCACTAACCCATTTACAAAGGCATGTCCCGCTTGGCTACCTATACTCGCAAATCCGTCTTCTCCTTCATCCCCTAAAATAGCGAGAAGTCCAGCACGAATAAAATCACCGTATGTTTGCCCTAAATTAAAAGCTAGATCAGGCACTTTCTGTTTTGCTGAATGAAACCATTCTTCTAAATAATTCTCTTTAAAGTCTTCCATGACCATTTCGAACCTTACTGAAAATGGTTCATCAGCTAATTGACGAATCTTATTGATTTCTTGTTGTAACTTTGGATCAAGGGATCCCGAAACTTCCATTTCTAATAGATCGTCATTTATTGCAGGAAATAATAGATTAAACCAATCACCGAGTACCTTTCCTCCTCTTCTAAGTGGGTTCATGATTCCGTTAGCCGCTCTCTCACCAAACCGTTCAACTTCTTCTGCCATCATAGCTATTCCAGCGGCATTTTCACCTCTCCATTCTCGGAATGCTTCTAATCCTGGTTGGATAGAACGTCTTAGCCCTTCTCCCCACCTCATAACGATATTATTCATAAAGAATGATCTGACCCCAAGAAATAAGTTAGCAAGATTATCAGACATTTTAATCATCATATCATCGTATCTCTCAAACTCTTTCGTGACTTGTGGCCATGTTTCACTAATATCATTTCCACTTTCAGCGAGGTCTTCGATTTTTTGTCTAGCACTACCAGAGATAGCGCCCATCTCCTGCAATCGAGATGTCATAGCTCCAACTGGTTGTCCGTTCCCCATAGCATCATATAGGCGTCCTACCCACAAGGCTACATCGTTAAAATCGGTTTGTGTACCAGCAGCAATATCCCCTACCATTTTCAATCCTTTTCCAGTAGAAAGCGCCCCACCTGTGAATACTTCTAGGACGCGACTGGCTTCAAATATATCTTCTCGTTTAAATGGTGTTTGACCAGCGAAATCAATTAATTCATCGATCCTTTTATCCGCTTCTTCAGCAGACCCCAATAAGACTTCAAAAGCCGAAACCATATTCTGACGATCAGCAGTGATTTTTAAAGGCATGACGATCCCACCGCCTACCCCACCAGCAACACCCAACATTCCCAAAGTGGAGGTGGCGGTTCTAGCGATACCGCGTATTGGACTGGTAGCCAAGTCAATAGCCTTGACCGTCACATGATACGTCCGATTAACAGCTCTTGATGCATAGTTTGATATGCTACGGATGACGGATGAAGCTCTATCGACTGCTCTTAGTGTCATTGACCATCTACCGTTTGTTAAACGATCGAGTCTCTGATTTGTTTTTTGAATAACGTGTTCAAACCGTGATACTTCACGTTTAGCTCGTCCAATACCAGAACTGTATTCGTCTCGTGTAGTAATCGGGATATCGATTCGATACGTCTCTCTTGCCAACCTCTCTCACCTCCATCAATTTTTCGGGTTCACACGCTTCTTTTCTTCTTCGAGCGCTACAATCATAGAAGCTAGCATCCATTCTTGCACCTTTTTAGGTTTAGCGTGAAATTCGTCGATGCTTTTTCCAGTGCGTTGGAATATGTGATGCAGAAGGGTAGATTTCCCTCCTGCCTCTATGAGTTTTTTGCATATTCACCTACTGATGTACTGTCTTCATCTTCATCATCTTTATAACCAGAAATTTCATCAATTTTATCAATGATGGCCTTCTTCTCTCCTGCTAGTAAGACTTTATCGATTAAATCGACACCATTTAGTACATTTAGTTGATCCCAAGCTTCTTTGTTGTTCCAAAGTTTCCCTTGATCTTCTTTTGTCGTAGCTCGATAAATAAGTAAAGAGCGAAACTTCGCTTGATTTGTCTCTTCTGCTACTTTCACACCACCAAGATTTCGAGCTTTCTTAAACTTTGTAGCATCGTTTTGGGCTTTCATATATTCTTGTTCCGTTAAAGCGTGTATGTCGAATGAGAAATACACTTTACCATTACGTGCAATTTCAATCTTTACAACATTCTGTTTTTGGTCTTCTGCAGCATCTAAAAGACCACGGAGAAAGGTTTCTTCCGTGGCCAATAATTCTTCGTTATTCGGTTTCATTTGATCATTCATTTTACTTCCTCCTTGTAATATCTCTAATGTTTTACTCTGCTAATGTTCGAATAACCCCTTGAAAATTAAAGGTTGGTCGTTGTCTATTCCTGATTCCCACTAATAATTTTTGCAAAAGGGAAGCGTCACTTATCACTGTTTCAGTAAATGTCAATGTCACTGTAAAACTAGTTGGTATCGCCCAAACCATTTCGGAACCAGCAGGTTGATAATCTGTATTTGTAAAGTTTAATTGCGCTTGCCATGTGTTGATTTCTGCCAAGCGATTACCATCACCGTCAAACAATTCACCATCATGACCTCGCAAAATTCGTCGAGGATCAAAACCACCACTATCTAACAAGCTTTGCAAGTCAGGAGGACTATTTACGCGAAAACTCCAACTTCTATTAATGATATCTCCCGGTTGTACATTAGCTATATCAATTGCACCATCGGGCACACAATCTCTAAAAATGTATCTGCCATCTGACATGTATAAAACCTCCTTTAATTTGTTGCAGGTGAATATCTAAAGCCAAACGTGAAATAAACTTTTTCCATGCTATCTACGTCATCTACTTCAATAACAAACCATGAGGAATCGCCTACAGGTTGTTGGGATGGGTCAACATAGCACTCTCCTCCGAGTAATCCGTTTTCATTCGTCATTTGTTGGATAATGCCGTTGACAATGGAAACAATCGTAGCACGACCATCATCATCATTATTGATTTGACCGACCAACGGATCCGTGCTGCGAAGTACACGTTCAATCAATGTATCCCTAGTACGTACACGACGAATCTTGGACCATCCTGCATCCAATTCATCATTTGGACTGATAAAAGTAGTAATGCCGTACTCAACTTGTATTTGCCCGAGTGCATTTCGGCTAAATACGATGGCACCTGCATTAATTGCATCGATGATTTGTTGATTTGTTAGAGGTCCGATTAGATCAGCTGCACCTGTTACGATCGCATGTGTAATACTAGAATTATAGTTTGATCCTAAAATCATCCCAGCCACTCTCGCTGCCGCATTAACACCTTCCACCGGCCCACGTGCTGTCTCAAATCCATTTGCCACATAGAGTACCCCTGGGAAATTATACGAAGCTGAATTGGTTAGCCTTTGACTTAAGCTGATCTCCGTAGGTTCTCCTACAACAGCCATCACTCTCTTACCTTCATTTCTAAGTCGATCGATATACGAATGTATAGTCGCATGAATTGAAGCATCAGCTGAATCCGTGATTAAGATATTCCAATCTACTGTTTCTAATATTTCTTCAGCTATGACATAATCCTCACCAGTCACTTGCGGATCGGCTCCGCCATCAACTAACGAATTAAAAATGGATTCTAGCGTTCCGTCACCATCACTCATTTTTTCTGCATCAAAAAAGACGCTCTCCTTATTGATGACGTCTACAAATGCTTCGATTTGATTGTCAGTTGTAAAAACAAGACGTTCTCTCTCCTGCATCTCTTCATATACAAGACATTCACGTTTATCCGCATCCCCAAGTACATCCCTTATGATTAAACGAAATTGTCTGCTTGTAGGGTACTTAGTCGATAAGCGTATAACATCTTCCTCATTACCATCTTTTAAAACCAATTCAGCTCTTGTTCCACCAGAACCTACACGAATAGCTTTAATCTCTCGTGCACCACCACGAAATACTTCACTTAGCACATTTACACCGGTTAATCCTATTTTTGACGTGATTTCATTTGAACCTTCTAAGTCAATGACCTCACCTAAAGGTCCCCAATTCGATTGTACAATGGTTGCAGCTATACCAACTGCACCTGCCAAAAATGGTGGATCACCTATATTACTAATTCTAAAATAGGTACCGGGGCGAACTTTTTGCTCACCTGGTTGAAATGTTCGAGTCATTGAGCATTCACCTTCCTCGTTTTAAATGTTTTAATTGCTTTCTCTACCTCGGATTTAGTAAATTCATCTTTATCAATCAATCGCAGAGCGCCAAACATCAACTCTCTTGATACACCAAATGATGATGATGCATGAAATACTTCTTCACGTGTGTATTTAGCTGCTACAGTTTGCTTTTTAACATGACTGACTTTTTTTATTGGCTCCTTTTCTTGATGTTCTGTTTTATCCATTGCCTTCACCTCCCTTAATCGTGTCAAATTTAGGATGAATGAGTAACGGAGCATCCGGAACCGAACCTAAAACACCAAATTGTGCATGTAATTGGATTTGTCCTGTACGAAATGGATCATCTGACGGCTCACCATTGAAAGATAAAAACATTAAAGGTGACCGATCATCCATGATCACTCTTTTATCAACACCAAGCTGATAACATACCTTTTGAACCCAATGCGTTCTCTCTTGATCGGTTAAAGCAATTAAATGTCCTTGAATTTTCACCGTTAACCAAGCACCCCATGGCATCAATTCTGTATCAGTGATCGATGCTATGCGCCAATATAACGCTGGCTTACCGTTTTGAGGTTGCCACGTTATTGGATCCGTTTCGAGATCACTGAAATGCTGATTCGTCCATTTATCCATCGTTGATACAGGGTCAGGATCAAATGGGATGGATACTAACCAAGCGAGATTAAATATTTGAAATTTTAATCCTCTCGTAATCAAATCCCATTCTTCAAGAACGGTATCTTCACCAGTCGTACCTTTATATTCGATATAATGTGGAATACCTTCGACATCAAATCGTTTCTGATTGAGGGCTTCTATCACTTTATTGGCCAAGTCATCTACCTTTGCGAATGTTGTTCGCTTTACGGAAGGCCAAACCTCATACATAGTCGTAAAATTACTATATGATTCACCCGGATCTTGTATAGCTTCCCGTAAAATTAAGTAAGGCAACGCCAACTTAGGTCCGACTGCAGTAGGTTCATGAATGTTCTCACCGACTTCTGGTATAGCAGCTATTAATACGTCTCTGAGTTCGTTTCTCATATCAACCCTCCATGTAGCTCTTAACCTTTTGTTTGATGTTCTGTATATTCGATTCTACAGTAGGGTGAATGATTGGCCTTGGAGCCATCCCTGGGTGTTTACGAACAGCTGCTACAGGATGACGTGCACCACGCCACCACAACGCTTGAGTATTTACTGGCACGATGTCATACGGTGCTCCTATTGGTCCGTGAATCCCTGTGCCATCTTCTAGAAAGGACCCTATTTTGTTTCCATGTGCAAGATAAATGGTCGTGCCATTTGGAATCCTGTCCGCTCCCCCATGTATAGCTCTTCTCGTATCCCCTGTTCTGTCGGTCCAAGGGGCTTTCATTTTTGCTTGACGTTCCATCCCTAAACCTAATGAATGCCCAACTGTCTGTAGTCCAAAGATCTTCCTTTGGATCCGTTGAATCGTTTGATCACCAAAGGTCACTCTACATCACCCTTTCTAACTCACATTGATACCCGGTTACCTCGCCACCAATTGTTTGAGGAAATACAGCTTTGACTTCAAACTCCATGCCATTTGCTTTGAAGGAATCGGTTGTATGAGTATCTGCTTTAATATCAGATTGACAATCTGCTAGAAGTCCATAATAAGTGTCGACTTGTTTTTCGCCAGCCAGAACACTAATTGCTTTAGGGGATCCACTTGTGACATACAAACGAACCGTAAATGGGCCTACATCTTTCTCTATTTCGTCAAAACCACCGCCGGCTTTAACTCTTACAAGTCGCTTAATTGAGATGTCAGTTGGATTTTGTTGAATACTCCAATTCACATGGTTGCGTCTCATTTCAATTAATTGATTTAATTGGCTCATCACAGTACCTCTGGTCGTTTTACATTTAACATAAAACTAGATGACGAAGAAGGATCTTCTTCATCACCTAATTCTTTGTAATGATCAGCCATCTTTAACGCATGATCGAGCCTATCCTTTAATTTCGTTAAATCATATCGTTCATTGCCAGCTGAATAGGACTCAATATCTCCATTAAGTAAAGCAGCTCGTATTGTCCATGCAGTAGATGCTGCTATATAAATGTTTGGAGATTCGAGAATAAAATCTTTTATCTCCTCATCATCAAAGATGGTACCGTCAACATCATTGATCAATTTCCTCAACCTTTTAGCAAGTGCTTCGCTATATTTCATAGCACTCACCACTACTCAAAGCTTATTTCTTGGACATTTTCATCGATCGCTGCATACGTACCTCGATAGGCATAACCCACAATTTGAGATTCGACTAATCGCGATAGATCAGCAGCAGTTGATTCGATAGTCAAGTCTCTCTTCAATAGTTCCTTGAATCCTCTCTTCGGACGAATCAAGTAAGCTTTTCCTTTTTCAACGCCTTGATATTCGTATTTCTTTCTTCCAACTTGAGTTTCCCAACCATCATAATAAATCACTGATTCGATACCACTAACAGCAGGATAAGTTGTCCCGTTGATTGTATATCCACCTTTTAAAGCCATTTCAATGTTGTCTTTATCTAGAGATGATGCAAGTAGAATCGTACCAAGTCTCTTTTTAACTCGAGTATCAGACAGAGCTTTATTAAGAGTTTTCCACATACCAATCCAAACAGAATCTTCCTCCGTTCCTTGGTACGTTGTTTTGTTTTGATCTTTGTACTTGTACGAAATAATAGGGTTAAGATGCATATGATTAAGTTTTGCATTGTACGCTTCACCCATCGCACGGTTCAGAATTTCTACAGAAAAGAAATCATTAAAGTCTTTCATTTCTTTCGTAAATTCAAACCCCGCAGTGAGAGTTAACACTCGCGCAATTGGCCCATGTTCAGCCTGTAAAGAACCAAACTTAACTTCTTCGCCCTCTATATGTTCTGAGAAAACCACTGTTCCGTACACAGCCCATTTTGCATCAAGCACTCGAGGCATCGATGAATCAGATAGCAATTGGTAAATAGGCTTGTACAGCAATGGCACTTCCTCTCGACCAAGTTCAACATCTAGCACCACTTTTCTCATTAAATCTTTGAACTTCGCCAAGCTACCACTCGTCATCATCTCGCCAGCCGGTTCAGCTAGCTCGAACGTCTCCATTTCTCCGTTCATAATTTTCTTTTCAAGTGTTAACATCTCCCCGTTAACAGAAAAAGGAACTACCTCAGTGATAGTCCCCTTTCTTCGTTCAGCGCGAAGTGTATCCAAAGTTATTATTTTCGTCATAGTGTGTACCTCCAAGATATTTATTCATCGATTAATTTTCTTCTAAAGCTGCAACACGATCAACGAGATCATTCCATTGTTGCTCCGTTGGAAAACCATCTTCACCAGCCGGCCCTTGTGGACCTTCTGGACCTCTTTCGCCTCCAGAACCTCCTGGGGCACCTGAACCATTTAGCAGAAACCAAATGACGTTATTAGCATCTTTAGGTGCTGTCACAAGTCCAGCAAATACCTCCGTGCTAGTTTCTGTCAGACATTTGTTTTCTTCATTCCAATAAATCGGTGTTCCAATCGTAAACTCTTGAGTTGGATCAATCTGATCTGTTTCATATTCAGCTCGTTCAATGGTTAAAATGACTTCTGCTGTCTCCCCTTCTTCGGTTTTAACCGATACAGTCGAAGCTCCTAAAAAGCCATCTAGTAAATAGAATTGGTTAGCCACGACTTCTGTATTTTCCGGAACTGTGACACGAACACTCTTACCGTCACTTACTTTTGCTCTTTTAATGTCATGCACACTCGTGGGTACAGGTTGTCCTCGATACATGTTCAATCATCCTTTCTAATTGGATTTTTAAATAGAAACTCGTTTTGTCTTTAACGAGCTACTTTCTGTTGAGTTCCGTTCTTTTCCTCCTAAAATCCCCGGTGACTTGTCCGTATGATACTGACTCACAATATCAGCTACAACAGGGTCTTTCATAAACGCGTCCATTTCTGCAGCTAACTGCTCTTTCGTCATATCGGGTTTAAGATTAGGTCGTTGATAAGACCACATGCGACCAATAACCGTCTTGTCATCTTGCAAGTCTTTACGGATTGCATCTGATTTGATTTGAGTTTCCATCATTTCACCGACTGCTTTCTCAAAGCTATACTTCTTATTTTCTTCTACTGCTTCAGCTGCTTTTTTCGCAGCATCTACAACTGACATTTCACCAGAAACGCCAAGCGCTTGGGAAACGCTCTCCAAATCTTTTTCAGCTTGTGTTTTCTCTTTTAACCAACTAGCATCCATTTCACCAGCGATTTGATCAACTTTCCATCCCATTTCACCAGCAATCATAGTAAAAGTTAATTGTTTATTACCTAACATTTCCTTCATTTTTTGTAACAGTTCTTTAGGTTCCATTTGCTTTCCTCCTTTATCTTTATCCTCTTTAAATTCAGGTCCTTTTCCGTCTAGATCCCACATTTCCCCTGATAATGCTACGATCTTTGTCGGCATTCCGGAACGATCAAGAGGCGTCCAGTCAATTGATAGAGCATCATAATCAGTTACTTGTGTTTCTCCGTTAGAAGTAGTGAGCTTCGGGTAACCAAAAATGCTTACTTGCTTTACACGGCCTGTCCTGATCCATCTCTTGAGTTTAGTAGCATCTTTATCAATGACCCCTCTGAAGAAAGCTGATTCACCTTCCATCTTCGCTCCAATCCAATGGGTAACTGGATCAACAAAACGATTTTTGACTTCTTCCGGCTTTTGATGTCCAAGGAAACCAGCCAAAGTAGACCGCATCACCTTCTCAACGATGCTTTGAAGGGCGAATTTCGTATAGTTCCAACCTCGTGTGGATGGCCCAGCTGGAATTTCCACAATAACCTCAAGAAAATCATCGTCATCCTTTTTAAAACCTTCGAGATCTACTCCATCAGCTAGAGGTACCTCATTCGTTTTCATTTCGCCTGATAAGCCGCCAAACAGCAACATCATTTGTTTTTTCAATGTTCACACCCCCTTTCCATCATCACATTGATTTTCACCATAATAAAAAGCCCCTCATAATTTGAGAGACTCTTTATAACACTTTTTCAATTTGTGCATCAGATACAGAAAATGTTAAACCGTCGTTCTCATCCACTTCCTCAACCTCATAGCCAGGAGGTGACGAGTAAATGTCCAACACGACACAATCTCTGCCGTCTAACAGTCTAACTGTATCAAATTGTTTAGCTTTCACTTGCCATCACCCTCCTTATTTTACGTATATACTCACTAATCTAGTGCGTTCAGTATTACTATCCACAATCCAAGCCGTCATTACATCTGCTTCTTTTCCATTAGGTCCCTTTAATCTCATTAGAACTTTATACCTCTGACCATATTGATCCTCACCAGTGAATTCAGCTTTGGTTCTTTTGAGGTTTCTTAATACATTATTTCTCAATTCTAAATAATTGCTCTTAGTGTACCCTAACGCTTTTTCAAAGGCAACTGCTTTATCCTTACCTATACGGTGAGTCTTATCTAATGCGTAATTCAATAATTTCTCGTCATTGAACTCTATCGTATTATTTAACGTACCAGGTAACAATTCAGTTTCAAGAGTTATTCCATCTCTTTGATTTTGATTATTTGTATTTAATTCTTTTTGGAACAGTTCCTCGATATCAGGATGTTTAGATGGGTCCTCTTCCCATTCCTTTAATCTCATTATCAAACGATCAATATCCTCCATCCGTGGGACCAATGTGCAAAGGCAATTTGGATGAGGAGGAAAAATAGGCTCCTGGCCTTTTCGATATACTCCTGCACCTAAGCCATAAAGATCTTGCTCTGCATAATGATCACAGATATCGCGTACCGGATGGCTTGGTGATAATAGCCATTGTACACCTTCATAACCTGGGTTTATACTTGCAGCTGCAATCATCCCATCAGAGTGAGCTGCTGCGGTTTCTGTTCTGGCCAATCGTAAAGCTTCATAACTTAAATCTTGAGGTAGATTTCCGATTCGATCCATCATGTTTGGATAATCAATGACAAGCGTGCTTTTTCCGTTTCTCACGTAACCTTGAATCATTTTAGCAATTTCAGTAGGGTGTACGCCATCAGCGAGGCTTTCTGAGATGATAAGACCCACCTTGTTAGCTGCATTTTCACTATTCTTCCAAATTCGATCCGACAGAAACAAACCATGATTTTGTCGATTCCACATCGCTTGTACAGATCGTTCATTCATTCGGAATACCGCACGTTTGATTTGAGTTTGTGTTATTTTCTTTATTCCCGAACGATTCACTGCATCAATAAAGTACTGTGAATGAATTGTACTACCTGTCGATACTGCTACAACAAATTGTTGATCAAGAAACTTCGTAAGATCGTCATCAAGTATCTTGGTGTACTCTTGTAAGTGATGATCAAGATTATCTACGTAAGATTGTAGTTGTCCTTGAATGTGAGCCTCCTCAATATCTTTAGCAATATGACCAATCCATTTGTCATAACGATTCCGCAATTCAATATCTTGACTCAACCGTTGTTCAATATAACTTTTTCTTTGTTGAAGCGCCCATTTTGAGTAGGAACCCGTTGCCTCAACTAACCTCTTAATCTCATCCAATTAGCTCACCTACACTCTTAGCAACTTATCAATTTCTTTAAGTTGTTTTTCGAGGAATTGCCCATCTTCAAGCCTCATACGCTTAAGTTTTGACTTTACAATGCGTTGCTCTTCTGAATCTCCTTCTGTGGAGTGATAATCATTCATGGTATCGATGAACCGTGATAAATATTGAACCGCAGCATCTTCACTTATCAGTTCATTTGTAACAGCTTGAGAAAGAGCTTTAACAATAATTTCAATTTCTTCTGCCGATTCTTTACTGTCACGCGGGTCAACTTCTGACCATTCAAGTGTTGTTTCATACGTTTCTATGTTTTTGTTCTCCCCGTGTGAAGTCATGGCTAAAACGATACGTGCAACATGCTGCCAGGACTCGCTAAACTGATCCCGTTTTCGCTCCACTTTCCTTACAAGTACAGGCATTTGCTCTTTCGTGGAAGCTAACGAGCTAGGAGTATGTACTCCAAATACAAACTCAGGAGTCTCAGATGTATCAACAATGCAATAAAAAAGAAGCTGCAATAACAGCTTCGCATCACCAGTGGCGCTTCTTACTTCTATAAATTCAGCATCTTCACTTTCCGATAAGAACAGAGCCTCTTTACCATCTAAGTTAATTCCCTTTCCCTCTTTGGCAAATTTCACTGGATCATCAATTCCATAGTTGTTTCTCAAAAAGGCAGCAACATCTTTAATCTTTAGTTTTAATTTGGGTGTACTGTGCATTTTAGAACCAGTGATAGCATGGATCATGACGTCATGATAGGCTTTTAAGAAAGGTTCGATAGCCTCAGTGTCACTCTTTCCATACTTCTCATGCTCATCCGATTTATTTTTAAAATGCACAATAGGAAGGAAGTTCCACATAGATGGAATTTGGCCAGTTTCTAAATCTGGTGGTTTAGCTCCTTCCACTTTTACAATCCTTTCCCCAGCTTTGATGATTTGAATCATCTTATATTTCTTCTTGTTGAACTCATCGTCTACCCAAGTATGCTCGGACTCTAGAATATAAGCCATCGGCTCTGATGTAATTGGATCTAATATAATGTCTTGCACTTGTTCAGGAGGAAGTATGTTCAATACAATCCTTGTGCTTGGAGATGACGGATACAGGGTCTTATTCTTTTGTTCTTCTCTAGTTATCCAAACATAGCTATCTCCATCCCTTATAGAGTTCCTGTGAATTCTTGTTGCTCTCGCTCGATATCTCTCCATAAATTCATTGAGGATTTTTTCAGCATCCTCGTCTTGAGAACGAAATCTTGGTACCCCTATAAAAGCAGCAGCAGTATTAACAACCGGTTTAACAAAACCTGCGCCTAATTTGTATTCATCATCTGTATTATCGTAGAGTTCTCTTGCTTTCTGATAGTCTACTTTTGACGAATCTAATTTATATGGACGGGACCATGAGCCAACAACACCCCAACCAAACATTCCTATATTAGTTCTTAATCTGGACATTTCACCGATCGCTTTATTTATCCAATTAGCCATATACTCTCATCTCCCTTAATAACGTTGCCGCGTCCCCATCAATTACTCTGCTTGTTTTAGCAAAAGCAAGTACCAAGGCATCAGCGCGGTCAGGAGATTTCAAACCCCTTTTTTTCATCTCATCCTTGGATTCTAATTTAATCTTGCCTTTTGACGTCATATAGTATTTTCTTGTCGTTAATTGACCAATCATATCCTCATCATTTGGAATAGAAATGGCTCCATCATGCAATAGTGTACGAATATGTGCCCAAGTCTCTGTTCCCCATTCTGCATAGTGATCTTTATCATCAGCAACTGCAGCATTATGACAATCAATGACTTCAATGTGTAACCCCTCTTCGCGAACCACTTCCCTTAAGCGATCGGTAACAGCGCCTCCCACTCCATCATCATCGACTTTAATCACACACTTAGGTCGACCGTATTCGCTCATCATTTGTCTAGCGACAGAAAGCACATAGCCAGTAGTAGTCATCGTGTCTTGTTTGTTGTACCACTTAAAATAAGGCACATGATTGCCAATTCGAGGTACAATAACCGTTTCGTCTGTTCCAAAACGTGCAACGTCCACTCCAATTTCAACTTGAGCGGTTTCCGGTAGAATAAGAGCTCCTGCTTCGTCCCGTTCATACACATCTCTCATCGTTGCTGCTTCTGCATATTCAAGTGCAATGAATGTATCTGGTTCCGACTTTGGAAAGTCTCCAAATACTCGAACACGAACGACATCGCTATCTTTTCCGTATTTCTTAATTAAACGTTCGATATTCTCTTTATTGGCTCGACTGCTGTCATATCTACTGACTTTATGTGTCTTATAATTAGCTCTATCTTTATGAAAAGAATCATAAAAAACACCCGATGTTTTAGTTGGGTTACCGCACATAAGCAATTTATTTTCAGCCCCTGACAATGTACCAAGTATAGCCTCCATTATAGGATCAGCTATACCAGAAGCCTCATCACATATAAAGAGCATATAATCTTCGTGAAATCCTTGCATGTTCTCAGGCTTAGTTGCGGTACGTGCTGTAGCCCACCATCGTTCCTCATGACCAATCATATAAACTTTTGTTTTAGTCCATTTAAGAAACTGCTTCATCATGGATTTTTCTAACCACTTAGCAATTTCAGCCCATAGAACGTCATTTAATTGTTGGCGTGTGGGAGCTGTACAAACGACTTTCGGAGTCGGTCTTGTCGATAGGTACCAAATAGTAATAATCGCTTCAATTCCTGTTTTACCAACCCCTTGACCGCTACGTACAGAAACCCAATTGTTATGGGCTATATCATGCATGACTGCCCTTTGCCAATCATCCGGAATAAAGCCTAACATATCTTCAGCAAACGCAGCTGGATCATCCCAATAGGCATCAATTAAATCAACCATTACGTTATATGGGATAGCACTCATGAGCGATCACCGTTTTTCTTAGTAAGTCGTTTCTTTGCCACAGTATGAATGGCTGATACAAACATTTCAGACTGTCTTTGTTGCAACTCGGCATCTTTTGTAACAGCTTTAACCTTTTCTTTATCTATGTTCAAGCGCTCCTGATCAATGTTTTGTTGATAATGAAAGCGATCGTCCATCTCATGTTTTAGTTTTATCGCTTTTAGCTTTTTGTCCTGTACCCTTGTGAGTGCTTCTTCAAGTTTAATCACATCATCGATCTTACGGTATTCCGTTTCTTCCAGTTCAGTAGTAACCAATTCACTTTTGCAAGTTTGAATAATTTTTGTTTCGCCTCTTTTTTCGTCATATACTTCAACCGGTACTTTCTTTTCAATCCTCTCTTGAAGTACTCTACGTTCTTTCTCGCTCATTCCCTCAATCACTGCTTTAATCCGTTGCAACATCCTCCGCTCTCTAATACTTAACAATCTAATATTCTCATCAACTTGAGTCAGCGGCGTTGTGTCGACATGTGCAAACATCTCCACTTCTTCCTCAGTCAGTACATCTTCAAAGATCGTTTCGTACTCACCAGTGGTAACAGCATTCTTATTGCCCGGTGGCGCAGCTCCTCCAGAATTCCCTACAGCATTCTTGTTACCAGGTGGAGCTTTTCCACCCTGATTCCCTTTAGCATTTTTACTACCTTTAGGAGCGCCACGTTTAGGAGCGCTCCTTTTGAGTTTAGGAGCGCTCCCTTTCAAGTCATCTTCCCATCGGTCTTGCGCTTTCCATTTTCGAACGGTTGAACTGGACACACCAAGATCAGCAGCGATATCCTTCAACTTCGCTTCTCCATTGGATTTCAACCATGCTTCTTTGGCTTCATCTCGTCTAGGATCTCTTGGCCTTGCCATCTACATCACCGCCACCTCCATTTTTTTATTTAAGTTTGTGTTTGTTTCAATATTCTTCTCGCTGGAGTTGCAAATCTAGCTCAACAAGCTTTTTTAAATCCTCTACTGTATTAACCTGGATATTACCATTTTGAAAATCCTTAACCCATTGTGATATACCAGCATTCACAATCTTTCTATATTTCTCTTTTGTTTCTTCTAACTTCTCAAAATGCTCAATATCATGTTGTAACAACAACGCTTCATTAATTTCATTGCTTTCATTTAATTTATGAATCTTATCCATTTACAGAACACCCGTTCCCATAATAAAATAATAAATGAGAGCGTGAGTCAACTCGACCGTGGCCACGGCCTTTTCACGCTCTCTGGGGTGTTCTGTGCCCCGGAAGAGAGAAGGGAGTGTTGTCAGCACTCCCTTCTTTTATTTTATTAGCTCTGGTTCAATCCCTGTGCTATTATAAAACCTCTTTTTAATCACGTCACAAAAAACAGGATCAAGCTCCATCGTTCGACAACGACGATTTGTCTGCTCACACGTCATTAATGTAGAGCCACTCCCACCAAATAAATCGGCAACAATGTCATCTTGCTTACTACTATTCTTTAGCGGAATGGCTATCAATTCAAGTGGCTTTTGTGTTGGATGTACATAATCATTTACATTCCCTCTACTTATCTCCCAAACAGTTGATGGTTCAGGAACATCACTTAATAAACCCGCTTTCCATACCGTTGTTTGTTTACGATCACCGTACCATGATGGTGTCTTACCTTTTTTAAATGCATAGAATACAGGTTCATGTTGCCATCGATACTGACTCCAACCGAACGAAGGATAATTTTTCACCCAAACACACTGAGACCTAGTGAAAATACCATGTTTGTTCATAGCATTTTCAAATTCCCTCTGATAAGACGATCCATGGAACACATAAATAGCAGCAGTATCTTTCATCAAAAGAGAATAGCTTTTAAAAACGTTATCCAAGAAATGATCGAATTCCTCTGCAGACATATCATCATTTAAAATGGATCCCCTACCTGAGTTACTCAATTCCTTTGAATCACTCGTAACAGCAACATTATATGGTGGATCAGTGATGACTAAATCCGCTTTATCTTTGCCCATAAGCTTCTGAATATCATCTATCTTTGTAGCATCACCACAAACTAAAAGATGACGCCCTAACTTCCAGACGTCACCGTATTTTGTTTCAGGCTCTATGATATTTTCAACAGCAGTCTCTACATCAAAATCATCTTCTACGACTGGTTCATCTATCCCTGAGTCCTCTGGGAGCTTGTTTAATATTTCTTCCAATTCATTCTGTTCGAATCCAGTTAATTCGATTCCGATGGGGCTGTCAGTCAGCTCTTGAAGCAATACAGCTAATTTTTCATCATCCCAATCCCCGCTAATTTTATTCAAAGCAAGGTTTAGCGCTTTTTCTTTTTCAAGGTCCATATCGACAACCGATACCTGAACCTCCTTCATCCCTTTTTCAACCAATATTTTAAACCGTTGATGGCCTCCTACGAGGTTCCCCGTTCTTTTATTCCATACTAACGGCTCCACATAACCAAACTCTTCTATGGAACGCTTTAGCTTTTCATATTCCGTATCACCTGGCTTTAAATCAATACGAGGATTATAAGGAGCCTGATTAATATTAGAAACACGTATCACCTCTACTTGCATTTTTTCACCTCATTTGCGGTTATGATATTTTTAACCTACTACCATAATAAACGGAATACTCATAAATACCCTGCCCTCCTACTGTCATTAGTTTGCCTTTTGTCTGCCATTAACTCACTTCCTCTACGACCACTTCAATTTTTAAGATAAATGCTAACTTATAAAATGCACGACTCTTTATTCGATAATACTGCCTTTCGCTCAAACCAAGATCGTTATATATTTGATAGTCGAACTCATCTTCTACA
>NZ_JBGUAV010000012.1:0-103794 GCF_041821005.1 Halalkalibacter sp. AB-rgal2 | reverse complement strand
GTCTGGCACATACTTCTGCCATTCCTCTAATATCGGTGGATGACGCACAATCAGTACATCACAGCTCACTTTTTCACCGTATACAAGCATAGATACTTGGTCTCCACCCAATAACTCTCGTACCTGTGGGTTCATCTCCGTCGCTGAATTTAAATCATAACGAGATAGCTGAACCAATCCTGTCCGTAGCCCCAGCCTTCTTTGTGCCTTGATTTCCTCTACATTCGACATGTTTGTCCCACCGAGTAAACGGAACTCTGATGCGATGATGACATCAAAATGTCGCCTCCCATCAGGCTTGTCCTCTCGTTTGGGCCACATTGGCTCCGGTACCGGAAATGGTCGCTCCTCCTGTGGAAATGGATAATATAATGACTTTCCGCTTTTGTGATACGTTTCATGAGCATCTTTATATTCTTTTCGGGCACCCATAAAGTAACCAGGGAAACCAAAAGCTGAGTTTCCTGTTAATGAATCCTCCGTTTGCCGTTGAAAGGAGAGCGGAGCCGTATCCAAAGAAACGACAGACCTTTCACCAAATGTACATTTTACTCTTTTAACCAACTCAGAATCACCTGCAAAGCGAACACTATCCCAAAAACCTATCTTCTCTATTACATTTTTTCGTCTAAACATAAAAGACGACATATTGGCAAACATGTAAATTCCAGGCTTCCCACGACGATAAAAAGTTAATTGATTTGTTGTTCTAGCTTGGTTAGAAAAGTTAGCAATAACTGACCGATTTGCTTCTAAATGTCTAACTTGAATCTCAATTTTCTCAGGGTGAGACCAATCATCGGCGTCATTAATCGTTACATAGTCACCAGTCGCAATTTGTAAAGCAATATTACGAGCTACATATGCTCCCCCATTCGTTGGAGTTGATAAATAGTTAACACGTTGATCTTGGTTAGCGTAACGCATAATAACGTCTTTTGTATGATCCTTACTACAATCATCAACGACTAATATTTCAAGGTTATTCCATGTTTGTTTGAACATCGATTCAATTGCTGTTCCTATTGTTTCAGCACAATTGTAAGCCGGTATAATAACAGACACTTTCGCACCTTGATCGCTAACTTCCCTTTCAGTAGTTCCAATTAAACGATCATATAATGTTTGATCATCCCCATTCGCAAATGAGATTGGAGACACTTGAAAAGTCCGATACATTTCATTTAATAAAAGCATCTTCTCCTCAGCACTTTCAATCAAGCTTACAAGCCCTAAATAGAGGTCAACATGTTTAGAGTGTTGTAGCTCACCTCGCAGTAATTGTATCGCTTGTTCAACCTCCCCTAAACGAGCATAACACTCTGCCTGTAAGACTTTGGCTCGGCGAATAGTACTTGAGTCCTTCTCACCCTCTAATGCGATTTTAAGATAATAAAGACTTTGCTCTGCACCACGCTTGCTATATTGATTAACATACCAAACTGCTAGCTCCCATGCAGCGTACTTCCTTAGAATCCCCTCTTCCGCAGCTAAGGCTTTAAAATCCTCAATAGATCGATTACTAAATCCTAATTCGTACAGACGATACTTCATTCGTTCTATCTTCCGAATTTGCGCACGCTTTTTTCCTGGATTTATGATTTTCTTGAGTTTTTCCTTTTGCTTCTCGGTAAGTATGTTCGCCATCTTTTCTTTTTGAGTCGTACTCAAAAATTGATATAAAAACCAATCAATCGACGCTATGAGGCTTCGTTTCATTACTCGTAACACAGTTTACCACCGCCGTTATTATCCTTTGTTTTGTACCGTTTCACGCTTCTTCTTAATACTTTCTTGATAAAGTTCGACCGCTTGCTCAGGATCTCCATCAAACTGGATTTGCCCTTTTTTCATCCAAATCGCCCTTGTACACAATTGTCTCGTTAATGTCATGCTGTGTGTAACAATAATAACCGCCTTCGCTTGTTCCATCATTTCTTGAATTCGTTCACTAGCCTTTTGCTGAAAAGCAATATCTCCAGTTGAAAGTGCTTCATCAATAATGAAAATATCTGGTTGAAGGGTTGCTGCAATACTAAAACCAAGACGAGCCTTCATACCACTTGAATAGTTCTTAACTGGCTTGTCAATTGATTTTTCTAGACCAGAAAATTGGACAATTTCCGGAAAATCCTTTTCAACCTTTGCTTGGTCTATTCCAAGGAGCATGCCATTCAAATAAATATTATCGGTTCCCGTTAATTGTTCATTAAACCCTGCACCATAGCTTAATAAAGAAGTGGTTTCACCATTTAATTGTAACGTCCCTTCTTCAGGACGCAATATACCTGTTAAGACTTTAGTCAATGTGCTTTTTCCTGCTCCGTTATGACCGATGATCCCAACAACTTCCCCTTCTTTAATTTCAAAGCTAATGTTCCTTAATGCCCAGAAGGGTTGTTTATTTAATTCAAAAGAAACAGCTACATTATCCGCTTTTACAATAGCTTGATCTTGAATCCTCGTAACAGTTTTTTCTAATTCTAGCTTCTCTTTCTTTCGTCTCTTCCTTGCTGGTATGGATTTCTTGTATTGTTTAATAATCTCAGCAGGCTCCCCAATAGCCCTAATGACACCTTTATCTAACCAAATTAAACGATCACAATTTCTCTTTGCATATTTCAGACTATGTGTGACTAAAATAACCATTTTCGCTTTTTTCACAAGTTCTCTCATCTTTTGTGCTGCTTTCTGACTAAACTCTCGATCTCCAGTGTTTAAAGCTTCGTCTAAAATTAAAACCTCAGGCTCCATATGAGCTGCCACACTAAAACCTAATCTTGCCTTCATTCCACTCGAATAATACTTCATTGGTTGATCTAGGAAATTCCCTAAATCTGAAAACTGATGAATATCATCAATATATTCAGTTATTTTATCTTTCTCGATTCCAAGCATCATCCCGTTTAAATAAACATTCTCTCTACCCGTTAACTCTTTCTTAAATCCCATTCCTAAAGAAAACAGTGCAGTTACTTTTCCATCTACATGAATTGAACCTTCATCCGGCTGCAAAATACCCGAAATTAATTTACATAACGTTGTCTTCCCTGATCCATTTGATCCAATAATCCCTAATACTTCACCTTTGTATCCTTGAAAATCAATATGCTTCATCGGCCAAACATACTTTGCTTGCCCTTCTACCTGTTTCCCCTTAAATAAATCGATCATTTTTGATTTATAATCATCTCGTTTACCAACAGGAAAACATACTCCGAGATTATCAGCTTGAACAATCACTTCACGACTCTGATCGGGTAACATGTTATCTTTACACATGATGAACTCCTTTACAATGCCTTAATAATTTTGTGTTCGTTTCGACTATAATGATAAAGCATACCAACACTTACAAGTGCTGATACAAAAGCAATGACCGCAAGACCTATTAAGTTAGGAGCGGCTTGATACATTAATACATCACGATAACTATTTACTAGAATCGCAACCGGGTTAATATCAACAACCCAACTATACTTATCAGGTAATCGATCGCCCATCCAAATTATCGGTGATGCATAAAATAGAACTCTTGTTACATGAGTAAGAACATAATCAATATCACGAATAAAGACATTAAAATACGCCAACATTAATCCTATAGCAATTAAAAAGATCAATTGTACAGCAATGATCAGTGGTAAGTACACAACTTGCCACCCTGGTATGATTCCGTTTAAAGCTAAGAAAATAGCAATGATTACTAAACCAAAGGCGAAATTAAATAACTGTGATATCGTAAAGGCAAATGGAAAAATCGTTTTAGGTAAATAAACCTGATTAATAATAGATGCATACTTTGTAATTGATTTAGCTGAAGAATTAACTGTCGTACTAATCCAACGCCACGATATTAAACCAATGGCTAAATACACTAAATAATTTTCACCTGATCTCCCTAAAATGATAGAAACGAGGAAAAAATAGACTGCAACATTTAACAGAGGGTCTAATAACCACCAAAAATAACCTAAATAGCTATTTCGATGTTCAGCTTTCAAACCTGATTTCACTAAATAAATTAATAGGTCTTTTCGTTTTATAATTTCATTTATATAATTTCTCATTCTCTTTAACTACACCGCCTACATTAATTTCAGACTGCTTTTTTCTTTAGCTAATGGTTCTTTATCCTCACCTAGCATACTTCACCAACTTAAACACCACATAATGACTAAAATACCACAAGCTTTTAACAAGATTTAACCCTTCGATTTCGCGGTACACGCGCCAGTTTTGCTTAGCCATTTTCACCTTATTGCTTGAAACTGATTGACGTCCAACACGATACAAAGCTAATGGCTCCTTTAGACCGTATGCAGTAAAGCCTCGCTTACAAATGTGTAGCCAGAGGACGTAGTCTTGGCGCGAGCGGATATTGACCATTTCAACGGCTCCGACCTTTTCTTTGTCGAGCATAACCGTCAGGCAGCCAATCACATTATGCTTCAATAAATCCTTATATGTCGCTTCGTCAGGCACATCTTCTAGCTTATCTGTTACATTCCCTTCTAGATCCATCACACGATATTGAGTGAAGGAAAAAGCGAGATCACGTTCTTGCATAAATTGAAGCTGTCTCTCTAGCTTATTCGGAAGCCACATATCATCACTATCTAAAAAAGCAAGGTAGCGTCCGCTTGCTGCTTCAATGGCTGTATTTCGAGTAATAGCTGGACCACTATTTTGAGCTAATTGAATAAAGCGAATTCGTGGATCGCGGCTTGCATACGCTTGTACGATTTGAGCTGTATCATCTGTTGAACAATCATCTACAATTAGCATCTCCCAGCTTCCATACGTTTGCGCTAAGACTGATTCAATTGTATCAGCCATATAAGTTGCTGCATTGTATGCAGGGGTAATAATCGAAACATCGGCTTGTTGATTATTCAGCTTAGTCATTACTCCCCTTCCTTTCTATTGATGAGAAGGGATTAGTTTATGATACCAAGCAACTAGCTTCTCCTCTTCCTTCTCCCAATTTAATTCGTTAACTACAGCCTGTCGACCATTTTCACCCATTTTCCTCGCTTCTTCACGATTCGTTCGTAAATATTCAATCGCATCATAAACGGCCTTCTGATCATGAGGATCAACTGCTAATCCACATTGATGCTTATCGATAAACGACTTCCACACCGGAAAGTCCGAGCATAAAATAGGCAGGCCATGACTCATGTATTCAAAGAACTTCGTAAGCTCTTTGCGCATATAATGAGGATCATACGGAAAAAGCGCGATTCCAGCCAGCCATTGCTTCTCTAAATAGGCTTGGTCAATTTCGTCTTTTGGCACATATCGTTCAATCCCTTCAATGATAATGTGCTCTTGTTTACCTTTAGCTTCGACATACATTTGTTCAGCTAAACCTTTTGCGCACTTCCCATAGAAACGTACGGTTACATCAGGATGAAAAAGTGGAATTCGTGCTTGTGTCAGTGCTCCTCTCGTTTCAGAAAGGTTCCCTGTATAGATTAGCTCATCACAAGTTTCATTCGTCTTTCGTTCTGCTTGAATCGCACCTTGATCAAGGATAGGATAATTTAATAGGCACATGCCTCGCTCATATTTTTCTTGATAATATTTTTCGGCTAAACAAAGCTCAAGCCTTCTCGAGAAGAACGATTCCATTAATCGATACGCCTTCGCTAACACCTTTTGTACGAGCTTTGGTAAATACTCTTTTTGCAAAATACTCGTTTCATAATCCTCGTGGATATCGTAGATGACGACATTAGATTTCTTCTTCAAAAGCCACGCAACTGGAAGTAATTCAGGATCGTGAATCGTGTAAACATCCGCTTGAAGCTTCTTTGCTTTTCGATACGCTTCAAACGTAGAAAGCAGCATTCGTTTTATCCGTCCGTTTCTCTTTTGTAATGACGTAACATGAATATCACTTGTACCGATAACCTCTTCTCCATTTGGAGCAATCAATGTGACATCGTAGCCTGCTTTTTGTAATGATTGACACTGTTTATAATAAATCCTTGGATCTAGTGGATGATGAACGGTCGTTATATGTACGACCTTTTGATTTTTCATCAGTAAATCACATCCTTTAACGCTTTAACGTTTGTAGAAATAACGCTTCATATTGAGCAACAATCTTATTAGCGTCAAAATGAGCCGCGCGTTCCATTCCATTTCGAGAAACCTGTTCACTCTTTTCCTTATTATATAAAAGTACTTTTTCCATCTTTTTTGCTACATCGATTTCATTACCAACTTCGCATAACTCGCCATACTTACCATCATCCAATACCTCTCTTGGCCCTGAATGACAATCCGTCGCTACGACAGGTGTCCCTGTAGCAAGTGCTTCTGCAATAACATGACTGAAGCCCTCATGAATCGACGTCAGTACAAATAAATCAGCCTTGGAAAAATATTGATAAGGATTCGCCTGGAAGCCTAAGAAATGAATACGATCAGCAATCCCTAATTCGACACCAAGTGAGAGTAAGCTCTCTTTTAACGGCCCTTCTCCTAATAAAATGAGTTGACTACTCACTTTTTGATTTAATGCGTAAAACGCGCGTATAAGAGTTTCTTGATCCTTTTGCTTCACTAGACGCCCTGCTGTTACAATGACCTTATCTCCCGTATCAAATAATGCTTGATGAACAGAATCCATATCTTCTTCTTTCCGTTTCTGTGCAATCAATCGTAAATCTACCGGATTATAAATGACCTTAACCTCTTCAGGCTTCACTTTGTACCGCTTCACTAAGTTCGCCTTCACCCCTTCTGATAATGACACAATTTGGTGAGCGAGTTTATAAACAAGACCAAAGCCGATCAGCTGCATATTTTCTTTAAAGCTTCCACCTAAATTATCTGCTTCTCGAATCACATTTTTAGCACCTGTCCTTGATAAACGATTGGCAAGAATCGCAATCGTATTCACTCGCGGAATGGTACTAAACACGAGATCAATTTGTTCCGTTTGTATAATCTCCTTAAGCCGTCCAATAGACCGACTTAAGCGAGCTGTTTCTAATTTAATAAATGTCACATCTTCCTTTAATTCATTCTCATAAGACCCATTCATATTAAGGGTCACTAAATAAGGGGCAAAGCGTTCACGATCAACATTATTTATAATATTTAATAACGTTCTCGCCGCTCCTCCTCCACCCATTTGGTAAATAAAAAAGAGGATTTTCACTTTCTTCATCACAAGCTACCGACCTTTCTAATTAGCGGTACGTACTTTGCTCATAAACCAATAATCGATTATACCATATTCACTTAAATGAAGTCTCTTTTCTTTTAATCGTTACAAACGATGACACAACATTTTTAATATTTTTCATATATCTCTACCTACACAAGACTTTTTTAATTCTTTTAATTATCTAATATAGGTTGCTCATTGATACAGAAAGAGGTTTAATAGAGTTGAAGCAATTTCAACGATTTACATTGTTTGGAATGACACGTTCATTTCATACTTATGATAAAATAGATTGACATTATCTTTAAGAGGTGACTGTTCATGAAGGTTCGTAAAGCCATTATTCCAGCTGCAGGTCTTGGAACACGATTTTTACCTGCTACGAAAGCCCAACCGAAAGAAATGCTTCCAATTGTCGATAAGCCAACGATTCAATATATCGTGGAAGAAGCAGTAGCTGCCGGTATTGAAGATATTATCATCGTGAGTGGCCGTGGAAAACGGGCTATTGAAGACCATTTTGATAAATCATATGAGCTTGAAGAAACATTAGCTCACAAAGAAAAGTATGAAATGCTAAAAGAGGTTCAGTCGATATCCAATATTGCGAACATCCATTACATTCGGCAAAAGGAACCAAAAGGACTTGGACATGCGATTGCTTGTGCTAGTCGCTTTATCGGTGACGAGCCCTTCGCAGTTCTATTAGGCGATGATATTGTTGAATCAGATACTCCTTGCTTGAAGCAACTGATAGATGTATACAATCGATACCATTCATCTGTTGTCGGCGTTCAGCCTGTAGCAGATGAGGACGTTTCAAAATACGGCATCATTGCACCAAAGGGCAATGAAATTGAAGAGCATGTCATTCATGTCGAAACATTAGTAGAAAAGCCTAAACCTGCAGAAGCTCCATCGAACTTCGCCATTATGGGACGTTACGTTCTACGCCCTGAAATATTTGATATTTTAGCGAAGCTTGAGCCTGGAGCAGGGAACGAAATCCAATTAACAGATGCGCTCGTTAAGCTTAATCAGCAGCAAGCTGTGTTAGCATGTGAATTTACTGGAAAACGTTATGATGTCGGTGATAAGCTCGGATTTATCCAGGCAACGATTGACTTTGCGTTAAACCGTGATGATCTTCGCGATGATGTGTTGAAATACATCGAAAAGAAAGCGAACGAAAACCTTGTAAAGTAAGGCTACAATAATTAAGACAGCGCCTCATTTGATGATTCGCTGTCTTTTCTCCATTTCCTCTAAACGGCTATTCAGCATACCCATAAGGATTCATCCTCTGCCAATTCCACGCATCGCGACACATTTCTTCGATTCCTTTTTCCGCTTTCCAATCTAACTGCCGAAATGCTTTTGTCGGGTCAGCATAACAGATCGCTATATCTCCTGGACGTCTCTCACTTATGACATATGGTACATTTCGCTCTGATGCCTGCTCAAAGGCCTGAATCATTTCTAGGACACTATACCCATTCCCTGTTCCCAAATTATACGCATCGATCCCTGTGAATTGGCTTAATTTCTTAAGTGCTTTCACATGTCCTTTAGCTAAATCCACGACATGAATATAATCACGAATGCCTGTCCCATCTTTTGTCGGATAATCATGACCGAATACCGTTAGCTCGTCCAATTTTCCGATTGCCACTTGAGTAATAAAAGGCATTAAATTACTCGGAATTCCATTTGGGTCTTCACCAATAAGTCCACTAGTATGTGCTCCTACTGGGTTGAAATAACGGAGTAGCGCAATCGACCAATCTGACTGAGCACGAAACAAATCTTCTAGCATCTGTTCAATAACAAGCTTTGTTCGTCCATAAGGGTTTGTTGCTCCAAGTGGAGTTGTTTCAACTAAAGGTACATCGTCAGATAATCCATATACTGTTGCCGATGAGCTAAATACTAGCTTTTTCACTCCGTACTTTTGCATCACTTCACATAAATAAATCGTCCCTGTCACATTTTGATGATAATAGTGCAATGGCATTTCAACAGACTCCCCAACTGCTTTTAATCCAGCAAAATGGATGACCGCATCAATGTTGTATTTTTCAAACACTGTCTCTAACTGTTCATAATCCAATAAATCAACCTGTTCAAAGGCACACGTTTTCCCTGTAATTTGCTCTACTCTTCTAATCGCTTCACGATGACTATTGGATAAATTATCCACAGCAATGATGTCATAACCTTCCTCAAGTAACTCAACGCAAGTATGGCTTCCGATATATCCAGCTCCACCAGTAACAAGAATCATCACTACTCACTCCTTTATCGTAACTATATCATAAGGAAATTTCTTTCAACATCCTTCACTCTTTTTTGCGACGAACTGTTCCTTTATTTGGGTGCTTTTATTATAATAAAAATAGTATTCTAGCAAATATCCTTATTATCCTCTATTATTTTGACCCAACAACTAGTAAAAGAAGGTGTTTTCTATGTCTAAGAAAGCTGTCATTTCCATTATCAGCTTTGTTATTATAATTGGTGTCGGATCTATGCTTGTATTCCCTTTCGAATCTAGTGGTAAGATTGAAGAGTTAGAGCTTGAAGCAAAAAATTCCTTTGATCAAGCTCATTTCGATGAAAGCATTGAACTGTATAAAGAAATTCTAGCAATCGACCCTTTGCACATCAATGCACGTGTTGGATTAGCACATAGCTACGTCGGCATCGCTAGGCTTGATTTAGCTGAGCAAACATTAAAGGCCGGTATTGATTTACAACCAGAAGTATCGATTTTCTATTCACATTTAGTTGATTTATACACTAGTCAATCCAACTTAACTGATGCTATTACTACTCTAGAGCTTGGCATGCAACAAGCAGACATAGGAGAGTTTCAAGAGACGTACGATCAATTTATGGATCACATTCAAATTCATATAGAGCGTCCTTTCATTCAAATCGGACACGAACGCGCTATTGAACTTGTTTGGTCAGACGGAGAAAGCCGCATGATCCCTCTTGAGGCGGAGTGGTCGAGTGAAAATGATGATATCGCTTCTATAATGGATGAAGAGGACGACCTCGGTTTACGAATTGAAGGAATCGAGATTGGGGAAGCCACCATTGTTGCCACATCTGGTTCTATAGAGCGCGAATTAGCTATCATAGTAAAAGAACAAGTTGCCGAAGAAATCGTCTGGGAAAACATCGATGAAACACCTTTACTTGCCATGAACCAAGAGCTAGAGCTTTCGATCGTGGCATATGACAGCAACGATGAATTCATGGACATTACCCCTGAATGGGCGTTAGAAAAGGAGCTTGGTACACTAATAGAACATGAAACGAATACTCAAGCGATTCAATTTCGTGCTGAAGAAGAGGGCATTGAAACGATTCACGCAACAGCTGATGGCTTGACCACCTCGTTGGATGTTCGAATTTCTGGTGACAATCATACCGTGTTAACGAATGTTACTGGAGAAGGGCACGTAGCGATCTTCCCCGATCAGGACACGTATGAGCCAGGAACACTTATTACAATTGAAGCGATCCCTGCACAGGGCTGGACATTTGCAAGGTGGGAAGGAGACTTAGAAGGATCTGAGGCTATACGTGATATCACCGTAGATGATCACCTCTCCATTATGGCTGTGTTCACACGCGACACAGGCGAATATACATTAGCCCTATCAAAATCAGGAGCAGGGACTGTAACAAAGGACCGTGCTGATTCAACATTCCAAGCAAACGATACCGTTACGTTACAAGCGACACCTGACTCTGGCTGGGAATTCGTTCGTTGGACAGGCACAAAGGAAAGTACGCAACCAACATTTACCATTACGATGCAGGAAGATACATCATTACGAGCTATTTTCAGAGAAGTCGAACAAACGTCAGGTGGACAAAGTAACTCTCATTCGAATGCAGGGTCAAGCTCAGGCTCTAATGCAGATTCAGGCTCAAATACACCTTCTAGCAATAACGGTTCAGCAAGCCCGACTCCACCAGCGGAGGAGAAGCCGCCAACGAATAATGAGGACAAGAAAGAAGTGGAGAAGGAAGAACCCAAACCAGAGAGCGTTCAACTGACTGTATCTCGTAGAGGAAACGGGATTGTCCTATCCAACCGTACTCAACACGAAATAGAAAAGGGGACTTCAATTACACTTGAGGCACGTCCTAATAGTGGATGGGAGTTTAGTCATTGGGAAGGAGATGCTTCAGGTTCTCGAAAGACACTTACAATCCCAATGGATCAATCGAAATCAATCACAGCTGTCTTTACCGAAATACAGAATGGGGAAGATGAGCAACAAGAAACTGAGGATGACTAAAATTATCTTAATCTTTGAAATTAGAGAAGGGCGGAAAATTTGTTTTGAAAACGACGTTATTTATTAGCACGATCGTGTTAGCCATCATCTTAATTATCGGAGGGCATTACTATTATCAACAAAAGCTTCAAACGATTGCCGATGACGCCAATCAAACAGATGTAGATGTGAACGAAGAAATACGTGATAACGAGCAACCAAGTAATGAGGATGAAGCATTAGACAATGACGATTCATCCGAGGACTCAAGCAAGCAATTAACACCTACCTCAGCTAGCGGGATGCTTAGCGAATGGATCGAACAATATGGTGAGGACGGTACATTAAAAATAGCCGTATTAGGCTCGACATCCATTACACTTGATAACACAGAAGCATCATGGCCTAATTTATTAGCTAGCTCCTTACAAGGCCATGCTGAGGACGTTCAAATAACGATGGACATTGTCGATGTAGATCGCTTGAATACATTTGAAGTAGCAGAAAGTGATCACATTGATGCCGTTATGAATCTCCAACCAGAAGTCCTTTTGATTGAGCCATTTTTGTTGAATGATAATGGGTTGTTAATGAAAGAGGATTCGATTGAAATGCTAGAAAGAATCTTATCTTCTTTAGAAGTAGGATTAGAAGAAACGGAAATCATTTTAATGCCTGGGAATCCACTCTATGGTGCTGAATATTATTTACAACAAAACGAGGCATTGGAACAATTCGCTGCACAGGAAGGCTATTTATTTGTTGATTATTGGTTCGCTTGGCCAGCAACTGATGATCCTGATTTACAAAACTATATTGATAGTGCTCGTCCGAATGAACAAGGCCACCAAGTTTGGGCTGAGGCATTATATGAGTTGCTTACTAATTAAAGAAAGCCTCCCATACGTAGTAAAGAAAGCGCAGAAAAGGTAACACCAGACTCTGCGCTTTCTTTATTATAATATCCCACTTAACATCTTCACCCATCCAAACAGTGACAGCCACAACGGTAAGCTTAATAATGTCCCCCACAAGAGCCCCTTTACCATATTATGATCTTCGTGCATAGACCCTCTCCTCCTTTTATGAACAAGTATGATCAAGGAAAGAGAGACATATACGGCATAAAATTATTTATAATACGTTGTTATGACAAATTGCGTCCATTTGCTTTTTTAAACGTCTTTATTCTTTAGGAGCACATATCATTTAAATGGAGGAACTAAATATGGATATTGAACGTTTATGGCTACAGTTTCATGAGCCTTTAAAGAAGTTCGTCACCCAACGCGTTTCTGATCCAGCTAATGCAGAAGACATCATACAAGAAGTATTTATGAAGATCACAGCTCATATAAACACCGTGAAAGACGAGGAAAAGATACTCCCTTGGATATATAAACTAACAAGAAATACGATTATTGATTACTATAGAAAGCAAAAACCGTCAACTAAATTGCCAGATCAAATTGAGGTACATGATGTATCGACAGATCCTAACTTCAATTCTGAACTTGCCATGTGCATCACGCCTATGATCAATCAACTACCAGCTATATACAAAGAAGCTATTAAGTTGACACAACTAGATGGAATGAGTCAAAAAAAATTAAGTGAACACTTAGGCCTTTCGTTCTCAGGGGCAAAATCGAGAGTACAAAGAGGAAAAAAGAATTTAAAAAAGATCCTAACCAATTGCTGCCATATTGAATCAGACCGATATGGCAACATTATTGAGTACCGTCTAAATAAAACTAATGCTCCTAGTTATTGTCATAATCATAAATGCAATGCCAACTAATTTCTCATAGGAACACACGACCTAGTCCATACAATGAAATACACACTGCATCTTTTTTATTTATCAATCGTCTTCTATCATGCAATCCATTATTCCAATGATTGGAGGTGACAATATGAGTAAAAGTTGTGAGTGTAATTGTGAGTGCAATTGTGAGTGCATCTGCAAGTGTGAATGCGAGCGCAACGGAACGAATCTGTGACAGCCACTTATTTAAAGAGTGAGGCTGGGACAAAAGTGGTTTAACTAAAAGAAAAGCCGAACAATGATAGATGGAGGACGTAAACCGCTCCTGAAATATACTTCGCTTACCGCGGGAAGCCGGTGAGCCTCCTCGTGCTTCGCACTGCGGGGTCTCACCCTTGGCTTTTCATCCCGCAGGAGTCTACGTATATTTCATCCGCTACGTTCATCTTTTGTTCGGGTTTCCAGGTAGACACTTTAGTTATGTCCCAGCCTCTTTCCATTCAGAGGAGGGGTTTGTCTCAGCCTCTTCCTTTTAATTTAAGTACATAAAGTGAAGTGTTATTTCTTACTGCGCACGTGGAATCTGTTGTTCACATAAATCAATCATTTCAGCTAAAAAGTCCGGCTTCTCTAATTGAGTCCACGGAACTTCAAGCCCTCTACCAGGTGCATGAGCCTTACCATAGTATTGATCGTCATCATTTGTTGAAATGTATATGTCCCAGCTCCATCGTTCCGTTTGATGCTTTTTAGGGTTAATATCAATTTCAGCTAAATAATATTTATTTACTCTAGCACTGTTTTTAACGTTTCTTTCCATCATGACTCTCCTTTTCATTTTTAAAATGTAATCAGCAAGTTCATTATTATTATGTATATTGTACGACGGCTATGACAGATTATCCTCTTTTTGGTTAGGTAATCTTTCGCCTTTTTTTACATAGGTTTGGATTCTTACATTAGAATCACAGATTGACATTATTCTAGAAAAATGATAGTTTGATAAAGACTTTCACATATTAGCGATTTATCAAACTAAAGGATTTTGGAGATGATACACCATGAATGCTGTCTTAATAGCTGTTTTAATTATGCTTATTCTTAGTTTATCAAAAGTACACGTAGTCCTTGCATTAGCGATCGGTGCACTTGTTGGTGGTCTTATTGGCGGATTAGGCTTTGAACATACAATGGCTACCTTCAATGAAGGGTTAGGTGGAGGAGCTTCTGTCGCATTAAGCTATGCATTGCTAGGGGCTTTCGCTGTTGCCGTTGCTCGAACTGGCTTACCTAATGTCATGGTAAAGTTCGTTATCCGCTTAGTCGGAACAAAAAATGATTCGCAAAAAGCCGCATTATCAAAGGCACTTATTTTTTTCTTATTAACATTTGTCGCATGCCTTTCTCAAAACGCTGTCCCGATTCATATTGCCTTTATTCCGATTCTCATTCCACCTATTCTGCAAATTCTAAATGAATTAGGAGTGGACCGACGTGCAATAGCTACAATTTTAACATTCGGATTAACAGCTCCTTATATTTTCTTGCCATATGGTTTCGGGGCGCTTTTCCACGAAATTATTGCCGACAATATGAATGAAAATCAATTAACGATTGCCTTATCAGACGTTCCAACTGCGATGCTGTTACCAACGATAGGTCTTGTCGTCGGTTTACTCATTGCCGTCCTGTTCACTTACCGAAAAAAACGAATCTATGAGAACAAACCTGTGATTGGTTCATCTGAAACAAACCAAGATTATACTAAGTGGTCTGTCATTTCAGCTGTTGCTGCCATTCTTGTGACATTGGTCGTTCAGACGGCTTTTGAGTCAATGATTGCGGCTGCATTATCAGGGTTAATCGTCTTATTTGCTACACGCTCTTTGAAATGGAAGGAAGCGGACGGAGTTGTAACAGAAGGAATGAAAATGATGGCTTTCATCGGTTTTGTTATGTTAACAGCTTCGGGTTTCGCTGCTGTTATCCGTGAAACTGGTCACGTTGATTTGCTCGTCACTCAAGCTACAAATATGATCGGTGACAATCAAGCCGCAGCTGCTCTTCTCATGCTTATCATAGGTTTGTTCATCACAATGGGCATTGGTTCATCTTTTGCGACAATCCCAATTATCGCAACACTGTTTGTTCCATTAGGAATAGCTGCTGGTTTTTCGCCATTAGCGATTATTGCTTTAATCGGAACAGCTGGTGCACTCGGTGATGCTGGTGCTCCTGCATCTGATAGTACACTCGGACCAACAGCTGGTTTAAACGCCGATGGACAGCATAATCATATTTGGGATACATGCGTCCCAACCTTCATACACTTTAATATCCCATTGCTATTATTTGGTTGGCTCGCAGCAATGGTGTTATAAGTCAGACTTGAATTAAAGCAATGATCCATATATTCAACTAGTTTCCTTGCCTTTCTCCATTCCAATCATAACAAAAACAAGCACAGCCGGTATTATCGCTCTGTGCTTGTTTCTTATTTTACTGCTATTCAACTGTTAACGTCGTTGATACTTCAATTTCAAACGTATCTCCTTGCTCTAACTCAATCGACACACCTTCATTTGAAACGATGTTTTCATACTTGGTTGTACCGTCTGGACCTCTAATGCTTAGCAAGCCTTCAGCACCATCAGCTTGAGCCAAATAGCTTCCACTCGGTAAGTCTGCTCCAATAATATAATAACCTTGGTCTAGCGTAATCGATCCATCAATCCCCTCGACAGGCTCCTCAGCAGGCTCTTCTTCTTGTCCATTTTCACCATTATCTCCATTTGGATCTGATTCATCATTCGGCTCAGAATCACCTCCTGGTTCTTCTAATTCTTGGCGAAGCTGCTCAACCTCTTCTACTAGCTGTTCGTATTCAAGCTCCTTTTCTTCGATTTTCTCAAGTAACTCTTCATACTCAGCCTCTAATTGCTCAATGTCTATATCGTTGTCTTCTTGGCTGCAGCCTACTACTATAAAAGATACAAATAACAATGTAAAAATCCACTTTTTCATCGGTATCACTCCTCGTTGTCTACACTCATTGTTCGAGGTCATTCAAAAAGGGAAAAAACACCCTTTTTTGAACAGCCTCTATAAGCATTTATTATTTTATACCCATTTTAACGATTTTTTAAGCTAAATCGACATTATGATACACTTGCTTCACATCTTCCAAATCTTCTAGTACATCAATTAATTTCTCTAACTGCGTTTGATCATCTGCCTCTAATGATACTTCACTTTGCGGGAGCATCGTTAACTCAGCAACAGTAAACTCTGTAACCCCGGCTTGCCTAAAAGCCTCTTGTACAGCATGAAATTGCTCAGGCTCAGCATATACAATGACAGCCTCATCTTCTTCAAACAAATCTCTCACTTCAACATCCGCTTCCATTAAAAGCTCTAGCACTTCCTCTTCATTCTTCTGATCAACTCCAATAACAGCTGTCGCATCAAACATATAGGCAACCGAACCACTCACACCCATGTTCCCACCATTTTTACCGAAGGCAGCACGAACTTCTGAGGCCGTCCTATTCACATTATTTGTTAATGCATCGACAATAATCATCGAGCCATTAGGGCCGAAGCCTTCATAACGAAGCTCATCGTAGTTTTCCTCTTCGCCACCTTTCGCCTTTTCAATAGCACGATCTATGATTGCTTTTGGGACATTATACGTTTTCGCACGTTCTAGAACGACCTTTAGCGCTTGATTCAACTCCGGATCTGGCTCACCTTGCTTCGCGACGACATATATTTCACGGCCAAATTTCGCATAAATTCGACTCGTATTTGCATCCTTAGAAGCCTTCTTTTCCTTAATATTATTCCATTTACGACCCATCCTACCCACTCACCTTCATTTCTTTTGATTCGTATTTTCTTCTTATAGTATACCGCACAAACAGACTGTGAATCGAGTGTTAATCATTCAACAACATTTCTCTCATAACTCTCGTGTCTTCCTCTGAGGTCACATAAGCTGTCTCATCGCCAATATAATAGAGAATACTTTTCTCGCCATCCATCCCAATAATGACATGTAACCCATGAGTCGGAAACGTTCCATCTACCTCACTATATTCTATTAACAAGTCAAACTCAGGTTGAACATCGGTCCTTTTGATCTCATTCTCTTTTCGTGCTGTTTCAATAATATGCATTAGAGTATCAAGCTCGTCCTGTTCATCGATAAGAATTAGAATATCTTCGTTAATTCCTCCAAATCCCTTCGATTCAGAAATTCCAATCGCAATAACTTCTTCATCCAATAGTGACATAGTTGAATCAGAAGAGAAACACCCACTTAATAAAAAAAGGAAACCTACATGTACTAGTAATTTTTTCACTTGTCATTCACCTCTTTTGATTACTTTACCTAAAACCCTAACTATAATGTAAATTCTTTTATCTAGGTAAGAGAATCATAAGTTAATCAAAAAAATAATAACATACATCGTCTACATGATTCTGTCAAAAATCATCAAAAATGCTATTCAAAGATTAGCCATTATATAAGGTGCCAATAGCATAGTAAAATAGTCCTGTTTTTCTTAAAAAGGATCGATTACCTTCTTTTTTCCTAGTATACTAATTTATATCATACAAAAGTCTAAATCAGTCCATACAGTTAAACACATATTTACAGGAACTAACGCTTAGAATTTTTACCAAACAATGATTATAATAGTGTCTTCTCTGTATGGTGAAATAGACTAATGGGGGCTATTATCGTGTATTTAACACCAGAAGAAATCGCGCAACGGAAGCAGCGCAAGAAATTTTTAGTCACATATGTAGTTGTACCAATGATTGCGATTGCCATTGGTGTAGGTGTTACATTTCTATCCAGCATGCTCTAATTAGCAAGGGCTACATAGTAATAGAGAAAACGTCTAGTGATGAAGGTCGGATCACTAGACGTTTTCTCTCTATTATTGTTCAATTGCTTGCTGCGCATGCTCGGTGCTCTCTATCTTACTTCTCATAAATGTCCAGACTAAGAAAGAGATTTGGGATAGTACAATAATACTCAATAACGTTAATGGCAAGATGGCTAATACAACAAATCCCATCCGATCTGAACTTGAAATCAACCCATTAGAAAATACTCTTGTATACTCAATGAACAACATGATAAACGGAATAAATGCAATAACAGATAAAGCAATAGCTCCCCATAGGGCATAGCCTCTATAACGCTCATACAAAAACAGACTGATGAATAAAAGCAATAACAGCACGACCATTGGCGCAATGAGCGGCACAATTGTATATTCGCCATGTGTAACGATTCTGCGAGCTACAACGTAAATCCACACTAATGATAGTAACATGCATACATTAGCAACATACGAGATCACAGACGAATATTCTGATAGTTTACGCACTCTAGAAGTCGACCGTAACTCTTCTGCTTGCTCTTGCTCTTCTTCACTCGATTCCTCCTGCACAGTTCCTACATTAAATAACTCAAGATCCAATCCACAGGAAACACAATATTTCGCTCCTTCTTCTTTTTTTGCACCACATGTCGGGCAAAAATTTATGACCATAAGCATAACCTCACATTGTATTAATTTACTACTAGGGCTACTTTTTTCCTTCATTCTATTATACTATATAACAAGGTTAGTTGATAAAATAAGTAGGAAAAAGTGGAAAATAGTAAAAAAGTAGGATGAGTATTATCTTATGAGGAGGCCGTGTCATGAACTTGAACCACATTCATCATGTAGCCATTATTTGTTCTGATTATCAAAAGTCTAAACATTTCTACACAAAGGTTCTTAATTTACCTATTATAAAAGAAACGTATCGTGAGGAGCGTGATTCCTATAAGCTTGACTTAGCTGTAGGTGCGCACAATCAAATTGAGCTTTTTTCCTTTCCAAACAGTCCTAAACGCCTTAGCTATCCCGAGGCTCAAGGGTTACGACATCTAGCTTTTTTAGTTCAAAATGTGGAAGAAGCAAAGGCTGAGCTTGAGTTCAATGGAATTTCAGTTGAGCCTATTCGTTTAGATGATACAACAGGAAAACGTTTTACTTTCTTTCCAGACCCAGACGGCTTACCTATTGAGTTGTATGAGCAATGAATTAGTTCAGCATGAAACAACATCATGTTAAAGCAACAATCCCTTTGTGATTGGAGTGCTGTCAAAAGTCGCTTTGAAGAGCGTAGCGGATAAAAAGCAAAGGTGAGACCCCGCGCCGTAGCACTGAAAAAGCAACAACCAAAGCGATCTTTCTTTGTATCAAGCGGAACGTCATTCCGTTAAAATAGCTAGATATAGCATTTTTCAGTACGAAGTGGAACGTCATTCCGCTAATAGGCCAAAATAAGAGCAAAGCGAAGCGCAAAAGGTTAAATAGCGGAACGAGGATCCGAAATGTCCGTCATATAGTCTTTATAAAGGAAATAACGGAATGACGTTCCATCAAAAAGAATGAAAATAACTTCGTGTGAGGAGTGAACTCAATAAAGAAAAGATCGTTACAAAGGTACTGAAAAAGTGAATTTGTACTTTTTCAGTGCCTTCGCCGTTACCACGAGAAGACTCACTAGTTTCCCACGGAAAGCAAAGGATATTTCAGGTGCGGTGAACGTGCACTCTGTGTATTTGTTCTACTGCTCATTTATGGCTTGAAGAGCTAACTATGCAAATACTTCAACCAATTATTCTATATTAACCTCGTGAGCTTTTTCTACCTCACTCTTCCTTTTTCTCATCACTTGCCATACCATTAACACTCCAAACAGGAAAACCCCAATGATATCTGTCATACTCGATCCGTGAATAAAGACAAGTGCTGTCACAAGGGCAAGCAGTCGTTCAATAATCGTTAGTCGCACAAGTAAATAGTTTTGAATGAACATAACAAATGCCAATATACCAACGAGTGCAGTGAAAATATATTGGGCTATTTCCAACCAACTATACATACCTGCTTGTTCTGGCAAAAGTAAAATAGCTGTATTCATCGTAAATACAAAGGGTAATAACAGAGCGCCAGAGTCGAACTTAAACCCTTGTATCCCGGTTCGAATCGGCTCTGATTTCGCAATTCCCGAAACAGCATATGCAGGCAGATTAATCGGTGGAGTGTCATCAGCTAGTATTCCATAGTAAAGGACAAAGAGATGCGCTGCCATAATCGGCACCCCCATTTGTACAAGTGCCGGGGCAACCATCGCTGCTAAAATGACATATGTAGCAGTCGTCGGTAACCCTAATCCTAAAATTAAACACGCTATTAATGTAAATACAAGCGCAAGTATTAAGTGTTCACCAGCAAAGTTTACAATAATCGTTGGTAGCTTCGCTGACAAGCCAGTCAAATTAATCACTCCAATTAAAATCCCAGCTGTTGCACAAGCAACGACAACCGTTAAAGAGTTTCGTGCCGCCATTTCTAAACCAGAAATAAGCTCTCTTAATCCAAAGCGTACAGGAGCTGATTGTACATAAAAGCTACGCTGTAACAATACAACCATAAGCGCAACGATAATTCCAATCGTCACCATCACCGCAACCTCTAATCGCCATGCAAAGAAATAATGTAAGGCAAACGCGATAACAGCGACTCCCCCTGCAACGAGCATACCTGCACCAAATCGTTCCCTTAATCGATGTGTGAAGCTTGCTAGCACAAGTAACAATATAATCGCAAAAAAAGCGGCATTGGGTACCGTGTTTCCTTGTACTAAAAAATATACAAGCACGATAACAGGTAAAATTAAATAGCCATGTTGGATGAGCGTTTTCCGTCCAGAAACAAGCGCTTCCTTTGGCAATCCTTTAATGTGATGTTTCGATGCTTCTAAATGAACCATAAACAAAATCGCGATATAGCTTAATATTGCTGGAATGGCAGCAGATTTAATAATTTCCGCATACGTATATGGTGTGTATTCAATCATCAGAAAGGCTGCAGCCCCCATAATGGGCGGCAGGAGCTGACCACTTGACGATGCAGCTACTTCAATTCCACCTGACACCTGTGGCTTAAAGCCAACTTTTTTCATTAATGGAATCGTAAATGTTCCTGTTGTTACAGCATTTGCAACGGAGCTGCCTGATATAGAGCCGAGCATTCCTGAAGAGACGACAGCCGCTTTCGCTGGGCCTCCTTTATACTTTCCAAATGCTCGTAAAGCAAGGTCAATAAACATCTTTCCTGCACCTGTCGCTTCTAATATGGCTCCAAATAAGATGAAGATAAACACATATGTTGCCGAAACGGATAACGGTGTACTGAAAATACCAGATGTCGTATAGCCCATTTCATAAATAAATTGCTGAAAATTAGCACGTGTATGGCGAAAAGGCGGACTAAGAAAGCCACCGATGAAGAAATACGTCATAAATACACAAGCAATAATGACGAGGGGCTTACCAACGACTCGCCGTGTAGCTTCTATCACTAAAAGCAGTAAGACAATTCCAACAAGTAAATCGATGAACGTCATACGTCCAGATAATATCGAAGGTGATGTTTGATTGGCATATAAATAATATCCTACGACAATCGCTATACCTGCAATGACAAAGTCATATGTCGCTATCCGCTGTTGGTTAAGCCCTTTTTTTATTGGAAAAATAAGAAAGACAAGTGCTAATCCTAACGACAAGTGAATGATCATATGCGACCTTGTTCCAACACCAGGCATTAAGCCAAATCCAGCTGTATATAGGTGATAGATCGACATGACGACTGCAATAACTAATATAAGCAACGCCATCCAACCTCGGACGACTCGATCGCTTCCAGCGAGCTCATTGACTTTTTGATTAGCTGTTTCATCACGCTCCAACTTAATCCCTCCTCTCATTGACGGACGATTCGAATGCGAAGCTTATGACCTTCATAAGCTGTTAAATCTACAGTATGCTCTTTAAGATAAAAGGAATGTGGAAACAAAGATGATGGCATAATCGTTAACTCTTCTACGTCTCGTTCCTCCTCAATCACATAAAACCCATCGATATACAACAGCTTGTCTTTGCGCTCATATGGGAGTCCTGCTCCAAAAGATTGTACCCAGCTTTCGATTGCCACCATATTTCCTTCAGCATTCATCTTATAATACTCACGGACAGGAGATAATGAGACAGAATGAACATACTCGTGATAAAACGTCTCTCCTTCCTGAATCGGCTCCTCCCATATAACCTTTCCTTCCATCTGATCATATAGCTGCAAATATTCAGTAGCTGTCATATAGCCGATTAATTGCCAAATGAGGAGGGTAAACAAAAAGGCAGCGCCGAAACGCCAAGCCTTTTCGCTTCCCCTTCTAAGTTTATTGTTCATCGAAATAACGTTGAGCTCCTGGATGAATCGTAATCGGCATCCCATCAAGTGCAGAGTCTAATGTAATATTTGTACCTTGCTGATGCGCATTACTGAACTGGTCCACATTTTCAAACATCGCTTTTGTTATGTCATAGACTAAATCTTCTTGTAAATCCTCATCAACGACTAACATCGCTAAAACCGCTGCAGTTGTGACATCGCCATCCGTACCATATACATTACTTTCCACTACATATTCTGTATAGTATGGATAAGCAGCTGCTAATTCACCAAGCTTTTCAGAGCTAATTTCAACGAGGCGAAGCTCCTTTGTTGCCCTTAATGCCTCAACCGCTCCTGTTGGTAAACCGGCTGTAATGAATGCCGCATCGACATTACCATCTTGAATATTTCCAGCTGCTGTCCCAAAATCCATATATTCTTCTGAAATGTCTTCATACGTAATACCATGAATTTCAAGAATTTGCTTCGCATTTGCTTCAGCACCAGATCCTAGATCACCAACAGCCACTCTCTTTCCTGATAAATCCTCAACGGTCTCAATGCCACTATCTGCTGATGTCACGATTTGAATGACTTCTGGATATAAAGTCGCGATTCCATGAAATCCAGATAACGGCCCTTCCTCCTCGAACATATTGATCCCTTCGCTTGCATAGTACGCAATGTCATTTTGTACGAGCGCCATTTGGGCATCGCCATCAACAAGACCATTAATGTTTACAACTGATGCTCCAGAGGTTACTGATTCGGCATTTACCCCATCAACATGTTCATTAATAATATTGTTAGCTAACGCAGCACCTAACGGAAAATACGTCCCTTGCTCCCCTCCGGTCATAATCGTTACATCTTCAATATCTGAACCACATGCAGCTAGTACAAGAAGAAGCATTGCTCCTGCAACCAATCCTATTTTTTTCACCGTACCATCATCCCCCTTTAAAATTTCTTGTCTCTATCAAAGAACAAACAGAAACAATGTGACGATACAGTATATAATTGCAGTTCCTTGAATATGACAAGTTCACTACATTTGTACTATTCAAAAAAAATGGTATTATAGTATAAAAGGCCTCTTTATTAAATAAAAAAATAAAGATAAAGAGAAAGCAATTATGGAGAGAAATCATATGCTTAGGAGGAAATCATGAATTTACAGAAGAAATTACTATTTTCATTTTTAGGTGTCATCCTAGTATGTCTAGGATTACTTTCGTATGCGATTTATAATTTAACTGAGTTAAATCGTGATGCGAATACCATTTACCATGAGCGACTTGTCCCAACGAAACACCTCGTTGACCTTGCAAGGCTAACAGAAAACACAAACTTTCTAATGGTGCAATCAATTATTAATGAAGATCCTTCATTAACGAATGAAGCGATTCAAAATTTAGATGAGATCAGCATGATTTTAGATGAGTATGTACAAATGCCTTTAACAGCTCATGAAAGAGAGCTTTTTGAACAATTCTCTGAAAGCTGGTCTAGCTTCGAGCGCCGTGTACGAAATAACAGAGGACTCATCTCATCGCAAAGGTATGATGATGCTCGAGAAGGTTTAAATGGAGGTATGCAATTATTTGAGTCGACTTCGACTGATTTAATGGCACTTGTTGAAATCAATGATACAGAAGCAGAACAGCTGCTTAAAGCAAATAACTCTTCTTACCAATTAACAGTAGGGTTATCGATTATTTTAACGATTGTGATCGTTTCAGGCTCCGTCATCTATGCGCTGTTCTTTAGTCGATACTTATCGTCCAATTTAAAGAAAATCACACAACGTCTTAACGCGATTGCGATGGGTGATTTAACAGGCGAACCTATGAAACTAAAATCAAAAGATGAGCTTTCTACCCTTGCACAGGGGCTTCATTCAATGCAAGAGCAACTACGTCAGCTTATTCTTAAAACATCTGAAGCCAGTCATCAGGTTTCAGCAAGCTCAGAACAAATGTCTGCTAGCTCGGAGCAAAGCTCGCGTGCATCTGAGCAAATGACCCAGCTTGCCTTGAATACTTCTGAAGGGGCAGATAAACAGCTGCAAAGTATTAATCAAGTGTCTAGCTCCTTAACACAAATGAATGGAAGCCTACAACAAATCGCACATAATAGTCATGAGATGGCATCCTACTCTGAGAAAACAGCAAAGTCGACTGATTACGGTTCTAAGGCCATTCAATTAGTAAATGCGCAAATGAATGCCATCGCTGAATCCATGAATGATACATCTGCTTCCGTCACGAATCTAGGTAAGAAGTCAGCTGAAATCGGTGAAATTATTCACCTCATTACAGGCATTTCAGAACAAACAAACCTACTTGCTTTAAATGCAGCCATCGAGGCAGCTCGTGCTGGTGAACATGGAAAGGGCTTTGCTGTCGTAGCCGATGAAGTACGGAAGCTTGCCGAAGAATCTGGAAAGTCAGCAAATAAAATCTATGAAATGATCTCTAATATGCAAGAGGAAACCGACCGAGTTGTAAGCACTATGGAAAGCGGAAATGAACGCTTTAGCAAAGGTGTTGCTGCAACAGATCAAGTTACAAACACATTCAGCGATATTAAGGCAAGCGTCGAAATCGTCACAGCAAAAGTACAGGAAGTTTCAGCATCTATTCAAGAAATGACAAGTGTTAGTGAATACGTGCTTACTTCAGTTGAATCGATCCAACAAATCGCAGAATTAAATGTTGAATCGAGCCAAGAAAATTCCGCTTCTTCTCAACAGCAATTGGCTACAATGGAAGAAATCGCATCATCGGCAAGCTCACTCGCTCACTTAGCTGAAGAATTACAACAATCTATTCAAAAATTTAACGTATAACTTTTGTACGAATCGTTATACGTTCCCTATCTAGGTTAGGATAAAAATGGAGCGAGGTATACGAGGGCACCAAAAAAGTTAAAAACCAAACTTTTTTGGTGCCTTTAGGTATACATTTCTTTCATAATTAAGCCAGCACAAGAATTTATATAAATATACTCCGAACATATCATTGACCCCAAATGCTAAAAAGCTCTCTACACTCTATAATATTGAATCATTCAACAATGAAATAATTAACTGTATAATTCCAAAATCATCCTAGCTTTTTTAAATCCGAGCCCCATACCTTAATATAATAAGCACCATAATCATCTTTCAATAATTTTATACCAACTAAACTTAACGGTGTCCATATACTTTTCAAGCGCACTAATGGCAAATTTATCACCTCCTAAAATAAGATTCATCGCTCTTACTACTACAAAGGTACCATCGTTCTTTATGAAGAACAATAGGTTGAATTTGACTATTTTTGTCGATAATAGAACACCACTAGCCACAATAAAAAGCGCTTATACAATGATTGAAAAGCGTCCTTTCATTAACTCCACTAGTAATACACACTCTTTTTTCGTTCTTTATAATGAACTTATTATTATTGAACGTTCAAATTATTCGACTTATCCATCTAATAAGTATGGCTGTTCGACACAACTAATGATCGTAATAAACTAATAGGTCCATTGGCTCCTTATTATTACGCAAATCGCCGATATATACCTTTTCAAAATTACGTCGTGTCTAAATAAAAAAGTGCCTATTCAGGTAACACAACCTGAACAGGCACACTCTATACCATTTATTGTACTTCTGTTGAACCGATGACCGGAACACGAAAGCGATACCCAACATGCTTAACCGTTTCGATATACGTTGGCTTCGTTCGTTTCGGTTCAATCTTTCTCCTTAGCTTGCTGACATACGTATCAATAATACGCTCATCACTTGAATCGCATATTTCTAATAGCTCTGCACGTGTTAATACTCTATCTTTGTTTTCATAAAAAAACAGTAACAGTTTCATCTCTCTTCCACTTAGATCAGACTTACGATTTTGTACTTCTACCCTATAACTTTCAGGGAATATTCTCAGCTTACCAACTGTTAAAGTTCGCTCAGGTCCGATTTCAAAACTTTTCATATTACACAAATAACTTCGACGTACTTGAGCCTTTATTCTTGCTAACAAAACCCGCTCATTAATAGGAAGCGTCACATAGTCGTCCGCTCCTAGTTCATAAGCCACCACCATATCATACTCATCTGTAGAAGAAGAAATAACAGCAATGGGTGTCTGAATATTTTGCATTCTAAATTGCTGACATATATGCCCACCTGTATCCGTAAAGTGATCCTTCATGATGATGATTAAGCTTACATGTTTTATTATGGCATCCCTTAATGCCTGATCAATTGTCTTATCATGATAAAATTTATAATTAGGTAAATGATTTTTTAACATACCCATCAAATCGTTGCCTGCATCTAATAACAAAATAGATTCATTCATGAAGGAACTTCCTAACTTTCCATAGTCATTTTCTTTAAGCTTCCACATTTAAATACTACACAAAAAATATTAAGAAACTGTTAAGAGTTCTTAAAGCTTGTATTGAGTTTTACTTAAATGATTTATTCCATTTTCTATCCATTTCATTTGAACTAATACAAAAGTCTATATTCCTCCTATCATTCATGACTATTTTCCTGTATACTATACTCGTATTAGTTGTTTCATTGTTAAACAATCTTACATTGTATTAATCAAAAATCACACTGGTCATACAGTGTTTATATAAACAACTTAGACCTAGGAGGCGCAACCATGACCTTTTGTAAAGAATGTGGCACCCAACTAAATGAAGGTGCCGTTTTTTGTGGTGAATGCGGTACATCCGTACAGCCAAACAATGAAGCAACATCTAACGTACAAGCAACTGAAAGTAAATCCTCTTTTTCTTTCCAATCATTTTCAAAAAAGCAAAAAATGATTGGAGGAACCATTCTCGCTGCTATTATTTTATTATTTATTGGCTATCAAGCTGGAGCATCGCTTACCAACCAACATAAAATCGTAGAAAATTTTAAATCTGCGGTTTTATCAGAGGATACAAGTAGAGTCATGTCTTTACTTTATACAAATGACTCACGGATGACGATTGATGAAGCTAGTGTGGACAGTTTAATTACATATTTAAACAACAACCCTTCATACTATGACTTTTTAATGGATCAATTAGAAAGCAAAGCCGACTTTTATGATCAAAATCATCCTGATGACTTTTATTATGAGGATTCATCGATTTTTACATTAGAACAAGTTGGGAGGACAGCTTTCCTCTTTGACCGTTACCGTATCCAAGTGATGCCCTTTTACTTCACCTTATCAACAAACTATGAAGATGCCATCATTACATTAAATGGTGAAGAATTAATGGTCAGTTTCAATGAAGACTTTGAACAAGAGTTCGGTCCATACATGCCAGGTATTTATGAAGTAAGTGCCTCGTATACAGGAGACTATTCGTTATTGGAGAGCTCTAATGAATTACAATTAATTGACCCTAGCTGGAACAACACGTATGTCGACCTTTATTTATATGGAGACTATATTGTCTTTGACTCTGATTATGAAGGCTTTGTTGATGATTCGCGGATTTATATTAACGATGAGGATATCGAATTTTCATTAGAGGATCAATATGATGAAGCACTTGGTCCCATTTCCCTTGATGGCAGCTATGAGGTTCATGCTGAACTCGATTTCCCATGGGGAACGATTGTCACAGATAAGCAAGCGATTGACCATAGCTACATTTACTTATCAGTTAATCGATTATTAACCGATGATATCGCTGAAGAAGTCGTTGGAACTGCCTTTAGATTTGCTAAGGAATATGCCAATGCCCGTACGAATAATGATAGCTCTGGCCTTACAACTGTTTCTAGTTCGATTAAGTCAGATATAGAAAATTACTTTGATGAGGAGCGGAAATATTCGCTTAAATTCCTTGAAGCATCCTTCAACCCACATACCGCTTATTTAAGCTACTACGATGAAATGCCTATCGTAAATTTACCTGTTCAATTTGTATATGAAGAGGAATATGAATGGTTTGATGAAATGATGACTGATGAGAAGACCGAATCATTAGAACTATCTTTAGCCTATGATTCATCAGATAATAACTGGATCGTTATGGGCTACTATTACTCTTATTTTGATCAAAATGATGAGACCGTTCATCGTGACGGTTCTGAATAACAAGGAGGATCTCTTATGACAAACTGCACAAATTGCCAAGCACCTTTAGAAGCTGAAGCGAAATTTTGTACAAGCTGTGGCACCAAAACATCCGATACTGGTGAGATAGCTGCTGCCAGTACAACGACAGAAGCTGCTCAGAATGCTTATTTAGAGCAAAGCAAGGAAGTAGGAAAACAATACTTTTCCTTTGCTAAGTCAGCATTAAAACATCCATATCAATTTTCTGCTCACCTTGGGCAAAATAATATGATCAATGGCCTTATTTCAATGATTTTATACTCAATTTTGTTGCCACTCTTTCTCTATAATGTACTTCGTAAAATGAGTATGGGCTTTATGCCTCTTTCTTTTTCTGATATCGTTTTTATGCCAGCTATCGTCTCGATTATCATGCTCCTCATTCTAGCAGCCATTATGCTCGGAGTAGCTAAGCTGATGAAGGTTGAAGTAAATTATAAAACCATTATTGCTCGTTTCGGAGCATTTATGACGATTCCAACAGCTATTTTAATTGTAGCCAACATTCTTATTCTTGTATCTATCATTACTTTTAGTGTTCTTTTAGTAATTCTTGCTTCACTCGGCTACTTTGTGGCAATCGCTGTAACCATTTTCTCGCTTCATAGAGAAAATAGCGGAGGACTTGATACCTTTTATGGCATTTTCCTTACCTATGTCGCACTTGGTTTCTTGTCCTACTTAGTGAGCGAAAGCATTCTAACAGATTTAGTTGAACGAATGACATTTATGAACTTCTTTTAATAAGTAACATTCATGAACGCATAAGGAATTCCGGGCTGAAAGCGTACAAAGATATTTTCTTCCATAGATAAATCTAGAGGGTACTGAAAAAGTTTGGTTTTAACTTTTTCGGTACCCTTTTAAGTAATGGAAGCCCTCGCTTATTTTGCTCGCTTAATATGAGTGGTTTTCTAGTAACAAGCGAGCAACGAGTGAAGCCAGTGCTAGGCAAATCAAAAGTGAGAAACTAGTACGGAGCGACACGAAAAAGAGTGACATAGAGAGAATGGCGGAATGAGGAATCACATATAGCGCGTGATCAGAAGCCACATCGTAGTTTCTTGCTTCTTCTTCCTTTTATAATCGCTCTAGTAATTTTTCTTGCAGTAATTGAATTTCAGCTTCCGATAATCCAATTGCCTTTGCCATATAATTGTAAACATTTCCATAATCACGATCAATCTTAGTGAAAAAAGCTTCAATGTATTCCATACGAGCTTCAAGCATCGCCTCAACCACCTTAGCATCTAGCACTTTGATATGCTCATGATCATGAGAGGCTAAGCTTTTCTTTAAGCGATCTGATGACCGATTCGTATATAAATAATCCTCTACAATGATGTCTCTTGGGACATTTAGGACACTTAAAATAAGAGCAGCCATCACTCCGGTACGATCTTTCCCTGCCATACAATGAAATAGAACGGCTCCTTCTTCTTCTAATAACACATCAAATACCTTTCGATACGCCGTTGTATAAACGGTCATTTTCTCATTTAATTGCGTTAATACATCCCCTGGCTTTGATAGCCTTGCAACAAATTCTTCCGTTAAATCAAGTGCTTGACGATACTCTTCATCCCCATTATTCGGAATGACAGGAACATGATACGACTGAATGAATTCCATCAATGGGGTCGGAAATCGTTCTAGTTCATCTTCCGCACGCAAATCACAAATCGCTGTAACTCCTAACTGCTGCACTTGTCTCATATCTTGTTCGTCTAACATACTTAAATTTCCCGACCGAAAAACCTTTCCCCATTTCACTTTTCGTCCATCCGTTGTTTCATAGCCACCTAGATCACGAAAATTAAATGTTCCCGTAAATTCTATTAATCGATTTGTTTGCTGTATATTCATTCTACCACCGCCATTTATGTATGTTTTAATTTCATTTTCAGTCGGTTGGATACAAATTCAACACTAAATACCATGACAAAGATAACGAGTGCGACAAAGAACGCTTGATCAAAGCGATATAGCCGCATCGCGTGCATCAGCTCCCAGCCAATTCCACCAGCACCAACCGCACCTAGTATCGTAGACTCAGCAATGTCGCCTTCAAAACGCATAATGCACCAAGCTAGCAATGCTGTCATAACGGTCGGAATGACACCTTGGATAACGACTGCAAACCAATTAGCCCCCGTAGCCTGCATCGCCTCAATCACACCATGCTCAACCTCTTCAATCGATTGAGCAAAAACTTTAATCAGCATTCCGATCGATCCAATCATTATCGCTAAAATACCTGGAAAAGGGCCCATTCCTACGGCAACGATAAAAATAAGAGCCCAAATTAACGTTGGAATGGCTCGTACAAGTGAGGCGAACCCTTTTAGCAGCCACGAAATCGTTCGGTGTGGTGTTAAATTATCTGCTGCTGGAAAGGCTAGCCCAAACCCAATAATAATCGCAAGGACACATCCGACAATGGCCACTTGAAGCGACTCTAACGCTGCTGCTAACACTTCTCGCCAATAGGTGAAATCAGGTGGTACCATGACTGTCAACGTTTGGAGAAAGGTCCAAACACCCGAAAACAATCTACCGTAATCAATACTTAATTGATACAACGAGAAGAAGAAAAAAAGTATAGCACCTATAAGTACGATCCTCATAAAGCGATTTTTCTTTTCACGCTGACTTGTTTTATTTAATTCCTTATGAACGACGATATCTCCTCTCATATAATTCGCTCCCTAATTTGATTTGTCAGCCATTCAGTCATTAGCACAATAAATAGAATGAGAATAACGCCCATACATACTTGACCATATTGGAAAAGCTTAATATTTGATTGAATGACAAAGCCTAGCCCTCCACCGCCAACCATTCCGATGATCGTTGAAGCACGAACATTAATTTCTAGCATGTATAACGTCCATCCGAAAAATCCCGGTAAAAATTGTGGCATCACACCTTGTGCTAATACTTGAAAATAGTTCGCACCTGTTGCCTTAACTGCTTCTAGCTGACCCATATCAATTTCCTCAAGCACCTCTGCAAATGCTCGCGTTAGCGCTCCAACTGAAACGATAATTAAAGATAACGTTCCAACTAACACCCCAAGACCAAAAGAAGCTGTTAGAACAATTGCCCAAATAAACACAGGAATATTTCTGAATAGCGAACTAAATCCCCGCATGAGTATTTGTACACTTGGATGTGGTGACGTCGTTGCAGCTGCCAAAAAAGCTAAGCCAGTTGCGATGATCGCTCCAATAACCATCGCCACAAAGCTCATGTAAATCGTATCAAGCGCCGGAGGAATTAAGCTTACTAGTACAGAAAAATCAGGTGGAAATAAATCATACATAATAAACGAAACAGCTTGAGTCGCTCCTGAAAAAAGGGACGGGATAGAAAAGCCTGTTTCAAATGCAGACCATATCGTTAACAGTACAAGGACAACCACAAAACCCCAAAGGAGCAAGTTCTTATTACGCTGTACTTCAAGAAGGTGTTCCTGTTTCACGAAGCCATTTCCTCCTTCTGTTCCTTACTTCCACGATATATGCGCTCAATGATCGCATCCGTTAATTCCTCTGGACGCCCATCAAATACTTTCTCCCCTTTGTTAATTCCGATAATACGAGTCGCATATTTCTTCGCTACATCAACTTGATGTAAATTGCAAAGACAAGCTATCCCTTCTTCTTTGCAAATGGAGTAGAGCTGATCCATCACAATTTCTGAGGAAACCGGATCAAGGCTTGCAATTGGTTCGTCAGCTAAAATGAGAGATGGCTTTTGTGCAATAGCACGTGCAATCCCTACACGTTGCTGCTGACCACCACTTAGTTCATCAGCACGCTTGTACACTTGTTCACCAAGACCAACACGCTCCAATAGTCGAATCGCTTCATCCTTATCCTCTTTTGAAAAAAGACTTAACACCGCTCTAAATGTATTCATGTAACCTAACCGACCATGAAGAACGTTGCGCAAAACAGAGGAACGCTCAATTAAATTAAACCGTTGAAAAATCATCCCTACCTCACGACGGTGCTTCTTTAACTGAGCTGCATTCGCACCCACAACCTCTTGGCCTTTAAATACCAGCTCACCAGCTGTTGGCTGAACGAGACGATTAATAGAACGTAAAAGTGTGCTTTTCCCAGCTCCACTTGGACCGATAATGACAATAAATTCACCATTATGTAGCTCAAAGCTAATATCCTGAAGTGCCGTTGTACCGTCTGAATATACTTTTGATAGCCGTTTAATTTCTAATAATGCCATAATGATCGCCCCCTTAATTCAACATCTCTTCTGGTGACATATTTAATAGCTCCGCTGTTTCACGAATGACATCGAAATCACTATCTTCAACTGGGAAATAACCTTTCATTCCCATTACCTCAAAATATTCTGGGTTCTTCTCATGATAGGAAAGAGCAAAATCTCTCATTTTTTCAACTAAATCTTCCGGTAGACCATCTCTATAAGCTAAAGGGCCTCCAGGGATTGGATCAGTTGTTTGAATAACACGAACATCACTTGGATCAAACAAGCCTGATTCAGCAAACATCTCCACACAGAATTCACAAACCGCCGCACCGGCTGCATCTCCATTCGCAATCGCTAAAATCGATTTATCATGACCTCCAGAATACGCAACACTATTGAAATAGCCTTCTAACTGCTCATTTTCAATACCTAATTGTGATAGCATAGAAGCTCTCGGGAACAAATGCCCTGAAGTAGAAGCTGGGTCAACAAACAGGAAATCCTCTCCTTCTAACTCCTCTAACCTTTCAACAGGCGAATCAGCAGGTACAATAATGACACTATGATACATCGCAGATTCTTCACTTTCTCCTAATATTGCTAAAGGCAGTGCCCCACTTCGCTCAACGGCGATAATATACCCAAACGGCCCATAATTTGTCAAATCAATTTGTTCTGCCCGCATCGCTTCAATCATCATGTTGTAATCTTGACCTTCAAACATCTCGACTTCAATTCCTAACTCTTCTGCTAAATCCTCAGCAAAGGCACTTGATGAACGCGCCATATTGTTGTCATCCTCTGTCGCCATCATTCCCATTCGTAATGTCGTTGGCCAACCATTTTCGTCCACCTCTCCCGCGCCCGAACCTTCCGAACACGCTGTAAAGATCAATAGCACTGTCATCCATAACAACATGAAACCTACTTTTTTCACCACAATCCACCATCCTTATAGTATTAGGATACAAAGTTGTATACAACCTTGTATATAACTAAAGGATATCAGCATATTGTAAAGCTTCTATAAAGGAGTTATTCAAAAGTCGTAAAGGTTTTGTAAAACAAGTTATGGGACACAACTATTTACAATGAAAGGAAAGGAACGCTATGATAGAAAATAAGATGATCATTAAAATTGGATTTAGTGTAGAAAGTTGGAGATGAACATGCAACCACTTGAAGATAAAGCATTTGATTTTCTAAAGGAGCGTTTAATAAATGGCGAATATATGCCTGGTACACTTCTATCTGAAAATGAATTAGCCAAAACATTAGCAATGAGTCGAACTCCTGTCAGAGCAGCGATTTCCCAATTAGAACGCGAAGGCTTTTTAGAAACCGTTAAAAATCGTGGTATATTAGTACGTGACATTTCCTATAAGGAGTTTCTCGAAATTTTTGAAGTGATTTTTTCTTTTCAACATTATCAATTTTATTATCAGGAACCAGAAGACCTTCATATTGATGTACAGCAATTGAACTATCATTTGAAAGAGCAATATACATGTACGAGCAACGAAGATTATTTAGGCTATACAAAGCATTCACTTTCATTTTTACACACTATGATATCAGGGACGAACAACAAAGAAATGCTCAAAGTGATTGACGGCTTTTTTGATAAAATCATTCGGTTTGCGATCGTCAATTATATCCGTACCCCCCATCAAAGCCATTACTCAGCAAATGAAACGAATCAACAGCTTGTAGACGCTTTAGAAAAGGGAGATTTTAATCAAATTAAGCAATTACTACATACCTATTATGAAAGGGTAAAAGCACGTTTCGGATAAAAATCAAATGATTGAACTAAATGGGAAATTCTCTAATACTTACCGTTATCGATGAGTACAAATGAAATTAAACAAGCTCTATGACCACCATATGAGGAAGGCTATAGTGAGCTTGATGGTCTGTATAACCTTTATTATGAAGCAAATGAGTACCGACTATTCTTTACGAGTGATCCTTATAATGACGACCAGGTTCGCTCCTTACAATTAAGGTAAACTCACTCTCATTCTATTGATAGATCAGAAGAACTAAAGAGGCATTCAAAAATGTACAAAACAACCTTATCAAGACCCTTAGACGGATAGTGACATGGCGTAAGAGAAAGGAGGACAACAAGCGTGAAAAAATATGCGATAGTGACAGGTGCTTCAAGTGGATTCGGCCTCCACATTACGACCGAACTAGCAAAGGCGGGATTTACCGTTGTCGCGACAATGCGCAATCTATCAAAGCAGCAAAAAATACATGAGGTTATCCAAGACCCTCTAATTCTTGAACGAATTCGTATTATCGAGCTTGATGTCACCAACTCTCTTTCCATTCAAGAGTTTCAAGACTTCATTCAATCATTATCGCCTATTGAACTATTAATTAACAATGCCGGCTTTGCCCAAGCCGGCTTTGCTGAAGAGTTAAGTATTGATGCCTATCGTCAGCAATTTGAAACGAACCTTTTCGGCGTTATGGCTATTACTCAAGTTATACTTCCGCACATGAGAACGAATAGAAAAGGAACCATATTAATGATGAGTAGTATTAGCGGCCAGATTGGCTTTCCCGGGTTGTCGGCTTACGTTGCTTCAAAGCAAGCGTTAGAAGGCTATGCAGAGAGCCTCCGGCTAGAGCTTGCTCCTTACAACGTACAGGTTGCTCTAATAGAGCCTGGCTCCTATCAAACAAACATTTGGTCGTCAGGACTTGCCAACATACGAACACATGAACACTCACCTTATCAACGTACACTTGCTATGCTCAAGCAACATGTTAAAAAGGCTTCTCCAGCATATGGAGATCCAAAAGAGGTCGCTCATCTAGTCGTCAAATTAGCTCGTGAAGAAAGGCTAACAAGACTTCGCTACCCTATTGGCAAAGGTGTTCGCTTAACCGTTTTCATGAAACACATACTCCCGTGGTCCATATGGCAAAAGCTCATTTTAAAGAACATCTTTAAGAGTTCTTAGCATACAGCAGGATTTAGACAGTTCGTCTAGAAATGAAAGATGTAGTACGTTTCAAGGGGAGTGATTACACATTCATGTACACTAAATGGCTCCTACTTATGATATGGTCTCTTTTTGTATTTATTTTGTATTGTACAAGTAGTTTTACATTATTCATTTCTGATGGAGTTATTCGTTTTTCTTTCGTTGTTCCTGATTATTCTGAGTTCTTGGAGCCTTATGCCTTATCTCGTCAAGAACCTTTTTTGACCATCCAAAAAATCGGACATTTTGTATCCTTTTTCGTATTAACAGGCTTATTATATACATGTTTAAAAAAATGGAGAATAACACTTATCATTTGCTTTTCACTTAGCATCGCTCTTGAATTAATACAGCCGTTCTTTAATCGTGATGGTCGAATACTTGATATTTTCGTAAACCAACTAGGTATTATCAGCTTTGTGATGCTGTTTATGATCATTAACAGCAGGGGAAATAGGATGGCAAAGGAATAAGATAAAAGGATTGTTTCATTTATTTTACATGGTTGACTAATTGTACAACGCAAGGAGGAATTTGATGATTTATCAATTAAAAATAACGTTATCTCATATAAAACCACCCATTTGGCGTCGCATATTAATTGATAGTGAGAGCACATTCGAAGACTTAGATGAGCTAATTCAAATGATGTTTGATTGGGAGGACATGCATCTACACCAATTTGAAATGAGGAAGACGAATGGACAACGCACTACAACATTCATTGAACCAACTACTCCAGATGATGTAACAGATAATTTCCAGCTATATTTTTCTCAATTTGGCGCATTCAATCCACCTTTAAATACTGAAAACGAGCGCTTAAAGACACATTTCAAAAAAGAGAAAGATCGTTGCATTTATACATATGACCTTGGTGAAGATTGGCAGCACGAGATTATTTTAGAGAAAATCGTTCAACCCCAGCCTGAAATCGAATACCCTTATTGTGTCAAAGCCATGCGTGCTGCACCTGGCGAAGATCCTTTTAGTGAATCCATTCAGGGTGAGGTGAATAATGAAGAGTTACGTGAGATGATTAATATTCAATTAGCCGAGCACACTCATATTTTAAATGAAATCGCTTCTGAACATGCTCATCAGAATAAAGAGGCTCACTTACTCGATTTAACACAAACATTTAACCAAATGGCTCTATGGGAATTCCTAAATGATGATCAAATTATCGTCATTTGGGTTCCGATCATACAGGACTATGCTTATTGCTCTGTGCTAGGGGCAATGAAGGAAGAGTTTGGCCTCGCATGCTATTTAGGAAATGATGGACTAAAAGCATTACATTCTACATTAAATGGTGAGTTTCATCATCATGAAGCGATTTTATTCGAGCAACGTTCAATCCTGTTGTCTCTATCTGATCGTAACGAGCTTGAACCTGAGGACCATGAGTTTATCAAAGCACAAAATGCCTCGTTCCGTGGTAAGAAGCAATGGCCTATGTTTCGTAGCTTCAAGCCAGCCTATTATCCTTGGTTTATCAATGATGAGGAAATTGAGATCTTAAATGGATTGCTAGAACAAATGATTGAGATTGCACCTTTTATTAGACAAAACGAATATAACATACCAACTGCGTTTGAAGGGCCTTGGTTCACCCGTAAGCTCGATCAAAATCAAATGTGGTATAACGCTTATATTGAACCATCATTAGAGAATCCAATCAAACAGCCTGCCCATTTATTTATTAATGAACTTGACCTAATGCGAGTGAAAAAGCTCAAGGTGGCTGATGTAACGCTTGAAATTGGTTCCTTCTTTGCATCAGAGCCTGTTCAAAGTGAAGAGGATGACCGACCTTTCTTTCCATTTGTTGTCATTGCTATGAATAAACAAAACGGAATGATTACCTTTATTGAGTTGCTTCAACATGATAACTTGGAGGAAAATCTACAGAAGCTACTGTTAAAATTGATACACCAGCTTCTAAGCATCCCTAAACAAATTGAGATTGAATCAGAGCCATTACATCGAGCTCTCACCCCTCTTATAGCGCATTTACCAATTAAGATGAACCATGTAGAAGCATTAGTTCACTTGGAAGATGCAAAAGAAATGGTGCTTTCATCAATGGAGCACTCGTGATGAAGTAAGCTCGATCTACAATAAAAGCTCTTTCAGTGCATCTACCTCACCTTCATAAATGACATAAGTGTATTCCAAAGAGCACTGAATAAGTACAAATCAACTTTTTCAGTGCTCTCTTTTGCTTAATTTTCAATCTTTACAGGGTCAGAATAGTCGAGCCCTTTCACATCTACAACAACACGAGACATACGCTGTTCTTCAATTGGACGATCTTGCGCCCCTGTTTCAACTGCTACAATTTGATCAACAATATCCATTCCACTTATCACTTGTCCAAATCCCGCATACTTACCATCGAGGTGGTCCGCTTGATCTACCATAATAAAAAACTGTGACCCCGCCGAATCAGGATGCTGTGAACGAGCCATCGAAATCACTCCACGTTCGTGCACAAGTTCATTTTCAAAGCCATTTGAGGAGAATTCACCTTCAATGGAGTAACCAGGTCCACCCATTCCTGTTCCTTCGGGGTCTCCACCTTGAATCATAAACCCAGGAATAACTCGGTGAAAAATTAAGCCATCATAAAAACCACTCTCGACTAGCGCAATAAAATTCGCAACCGTATTTGGTGCGACCTTAGGATAAAGCTCAATGACGACCTCGCCTCCGGTTTCCATCTCAATAGTCACAATCGGATTATCCTCATCTGACCAATCCCCTGTAATTGATTTATCATGGCTATGAGGCTCATTGCTTGTCCCACATCCTACTAAAAACAACAAGAAAATGATCATAAGAACTCGTACGAATATATTCACATTCATTCACTCCATCTCTCATATTCTTAATCACTATTATACAAGAGAATTATTACACGCGAGGGCACTAAAAAAGTTTAGTTTTTACCTTTTTTAGTGCCCTTTATCATTAGCTGTCAAATACCTTTCAAACAGCCAAACCTAGCTAGCCTTTCTTCATTTCCTCCAACCGACTATTCATTCTTCTAGGTATCTCCTCAAACACCTCAGTCCAAGAACGAAATAGTACATCTTTTAACTTGAAATATTCAAATTTCAACGACGGAGTGAAACGAAACCTCTTCATATATTGCTTGATCAATTGATTCGTATTTACATTCTGTTGAAAGACCTGTTCATGTTTATAGAAGAATGGAACGGTTAAACCGTCCTGACCTGCACCTTCATCTGTACATGTCATCACATCCGGAATGAAATGGAAGAATTGCTCATCTGGAAAGAAAGCATGTTTTCCAGGCTGAGAATACAGCTTCACATGTGTGTGGTTAACAAGATTCCTTCGGTCAGGAAACAGACCTTTGAAATAGCGACCGTGAAAGCTCGCCTCACAATCAAGCACATCTTCCTCCTTACTCACATACACCCACACGTGCTCAAGCTCGTATAAATGCTGAATGTCAAAGTCGAAGTAAATCGCATATTCGATAATATGGTCTAGACGCTCATCATCAAATATAAAAGAACGCCGAAAGGAAGGAGAGACTTCACCCTTTCTTATTTCCGTTACACCAATCATACATGGAAAAAAGGGCTCTTTCTTATCAAAATAAAGATGTGGTGCATATTTCAATGCATGCTGAAGATTCATTACATTCTCACCTTCTTTCTTTATCTTATGAAAAATCCTGCACTAAATTGCGTGCCCATTTATTTGACCGATATCGGAAATAACCAAAAATTGATTTTGTAATTTCTTCTAAAGCAAACATAAAGTAAACAAGCTCAATCGACCAATGAAAAACATACGCTCCTAAGAACACAAGTGGAAGCGCAATGAACCATGTTGTACATAAAACGAGCTTCATTGAAAATACATTATCTCCACCAGAGCGAAACACTCCAACAATCCAAAGATGATTTAAGAAATACATCGTTAAGACGACACCTTGTATATAAAGCACGTTTTGAAATGTCCGTTGTACCTCAGGACTTAGTTGTGCAAACAAACTAACAATTAGTGGATTCAAGAGAATGATCAGCACACTTACAACGATCGCTGAGTAGATGGCCAGCTTAGTAAATTCTCTAGCATTTGTAATAGCTGCTGATGGATCTTCTGAGCTTAGCTTTCTTCCAATCATGACACGAGCCGCATACGAGAATCCCGAAATCCCCATTAGAAAATACTGATTGAATATTCGTGCTAGCTGAAAGGTCGCTAAAGCAACAATCCCCATATGTCCAAATGCGACGGCATAAAGCATATTTCCTAACGACCAGATCCCTTCATGGAGTACGAGCGGATAAATCGTTTTGTACACCCTCTTACAAAAGGACCAATTAAACGAAAAAAGCTGATCAAAGCGCGCATGTAAATAGTAGCGCCGACCATAAATAAATCCAACGAGTAGAAGGAGGCTAATAATCGTCGAAAGTAGCGTCGCAATCGCCGCCCCTTTTACCTCATAAGCAGGAAACCAGCCAATCCCATAAATAAGCAAATAATTGAATAACGTATTTAACCCCATTCCGATACAACCGAACACGACGTTTACTTTTATTTTGCCGATCGCACCAAGCGCATGACCAAAAGTATCCTTAATCGCGTTTAATATAAATACAAACACAATGACACTTACATATTGCACACCATAAGCAATTCCTTGTTCATCGTTAATAAAAAACGAAAGTAGTTGTTCTTTAAACACAGTAACGATTATAAATGCTAGTACGGAAAAGAAAAGACTTGTGACGAGCATTAATCCCATCGTCCGATACACGTTGTTCATTTGATTAATCCCATAAAACTGTGTAATAAACGCCGACATTCCATATGTAGCCGACAAAACCATTCCAAGTACAAAGGTAAATTGACTAGCCGCTGCAATCGATGCAACAGCTACCTCTCCTAAACCGGTGATCATTAACGTGTCAATAAAGGAAAAAGAGTTACTAATGAGCATATGTAAAACAAAAGGTACAACTAATAACGTCACTTCACGTTTAAATTTCATAGGTCATTCTACTTTACATCTATCACTTGCTGTTGAGAGACCTGTTCATTCAATTGCTCTATTAGCGAAAGAAGCTGTCTTGGTTCATGAATTGTAAAATCAGGCTTTTCCTGTTCATTCTCAGGCTTATTCGTATAGCGTGGCGACCAATCAAGGAAAATGCTTGTAATCCCAAGTTCATTAGCCCCACGAATGTCACGACTTAAATTATTTCCAACCATGACAACCCTCTCTCTATCGTCCAATGATAAATCAAGTGCTCCTAATGCTGCCTTAAACATTCGTGCATCAGGCTTCCTCACTTTAATCGTTTCTGAGTAAATCATTGTCTCAAAACAATCATAGATGTTATGATCTGTTAGCATATTTTTAAACGATTGTGCCAGTCCATCAGCTACGAGAGCCAGTCTATATCCCTGATTTGCTAGCTCCTGGACGACTTCATCTGCATGTGGTATAACCTTTGCTGAGGTCACTACTTCATTCTTATCTCGAATTTCCGTAGATTCATCTATAATCGTATCTCCACAATCCATTAATATAATTAGTTCTTTTTTCAACGTGTCCACGCCCTTCCTGTTAACATGCTATTGAAATACACCTTGTAGCTTAAGCTCGTTCGCATAGTGACACGAAACACTACGACCATCTTCTATCTCCGTTAATGTAGGTGCCACATGCTCACATTTTTCTGTTCGATAAGCACATCTCGGATGAAAATGACATCCACTTGGACGGTTTGCTGGATTAGGAACCTCTCCTGTTAAAACTTTGCGATTCGTCTTAAGATCCGGATTCGCCTTAGGTACAGCAGATAACAGCGCCTCTGTATAAGGGTGCATCGGTCTCTCATACAAATCATTCGTATTGGCAAGCTCAATGATTTCGCCTAAATACATCACAGCCACGCGGTCAGATATATGCTCAACAACTGATAAATCATGTGAAATGAATAAATACGTTACATTAAATTCTTCTTGCAAGTCTTTCAATAGATTAATAATTTGTGCTTGAATGGAAACATCCAAAGCCGAAACAGCCTCATCACACACAATGATTTTCGGCTCTGTTACGAGCGCACGAGCTATTCCGATCCTTTGCCGTTGTCCACCAGAAAAGGAGTGCGGATACCTTTTTAAATAGCTAACATTTAAGCCTGTTTTTCGCGCTATATTCTTCACTCTATCCTCTATGTCTTGCTTACTAAACCGTTTCATAGCCCTTAACGGTTCACTAATAATATCAAACACAGTCATTCTCGGATTTAAAGACGAATAAGGATCTTGAAAGATCATTTGAATATCAGGACGCACCTCTTTATAAGCCCGGCTTTTCAATGTTAAGAAATCAACTTTCCTAGCTCCACTACCGTAAAAATAAACGTGTCCAGCTGTTGACTCAATCCCTCGAACGATACATCGTCCAAGCGTTGTCTTACCACAACCCGATTCTCCAACTAAGCTTAGTGTCTCTCCCTTTCTTAATGAAAATGAAATATCGGAAACAGCTTTAACGACTTGTGAAGACTTTTTCTCTTTAAACTCTTTTGATAAATGCTCGATTTCAAGAATAGTCTCGCTCACCGACATGGACCTCCTTTTTTTCAAGCGTAGAATCATATAGAACACATGCAACTTTATGTCGGTCATCGACATGAATTGTATTCACATCACGCTTATTACACACTCCCTGTATTCGTTCATGACAGCGTTCATAGAAACCACAGCCTGTTGTTAACCCAATTGGAACAGGAACCGTCCCTTCAATCGATAGTAACCTCTTCTTACGGCTACCAATGACCGGAATGGAGTCAATTAATCCTTTCGTATACGGATGCTTTGGACGTTTAAATAGATCATGTACGGTCCCGTGCTCGACCACTTTCCCTAAATACATAACAGCCACCTCATCGCACATCTCAGCGACGATCCCAAGATCATGAGTAATGAACAAAATCGACATTCCAAACTCTTCTTGTAGGTCCTTCATTAATTCAAGCACTTGGGCTTGAATCGTCACATCCAGTGCGGTCGTCGGCTCATCAGCAATTAAGATTTCCGGATTACATGAAAGAGCCATCGCAATCATCGCCCGTTGTCTCATCCCACCAGAAAATTCATGAGGATATTGTTCAAATCTTTTTTCAGCATCTGAAATACCTACTTTTTCAAGCATTCTCAGTGTCCATTCCTTCGCTTGCTTTTTATCCTTCGTCTGATGAAGCAAGACAGCCTCCATTATTTGATTGCCAATTGTATATAAAGGAGAAAATGCCGTCATTGGCTCTTGGAAAATCATTGAAATACGCTTCCCACGAATCGAACGCATCACTGGTCCATTTTGTTTAATAGTTAATAAGTCTAATGGCTCCTTTGTGTTCTCTTGCTGCAATAATACTTCTCCAGTCGTTTGAAATTCTTTCGGATTTAAGCCGATAATGGCTTTACTCGTAACGCTTTTTCCACAACCAGATTCCCCAACAATGCCGAGTGTCTTTCCTTTTTTTAGAGAGAAATCAATGCCCCTAACCGCTTGAAGAAGACCATTATCTGTTTTAAATTCGATACGTAAATTTTTCACTTGTAAAAATGCTTCCTGTTCTTGACTCATTTTAAATCCCGCTCTCCTTTCCTTACTTATAAGGGTCTGCTGCATCACGTAATCCATCACCTAAGAAATTAAACGCTAAGACGGTTAAGATGACAAACCCTAAAGGAATCAGCTTCCATGGGTAAAGAGCTACATTTTCTATTTGCTGTGCTTCTTGTAATAACACGCCCCAACTTGTAGCAGGAGCCTGCATTCCTAATCCTAAAAAACTCAAAGCTGTCTCACCAAGAATCATTGCCGGTATTGCCAATGTAGCTGCCACAACGAGATAACTCATAAACCCAGGTATTAAATGGGTTAAAATAATTTTAAAGTTACTAACACCAGACAGTTTCGCTGCCATCACGTAATCTTCATTTTTCAATGAAACAAATTTACTACGCACGACACGAGCCAGACCTGTCCATTCTAGGAATGCCATAATAACCGTAATATATAAAAACATTTGCACAACGGGAACACGTGGAGGGATCGCGGCAGATAATGCCATCCAAAGTGGCAGTGTAGGGAATGAGCGGATAATTTCAATTAACCTTTGAATAACCGAATCCACAACGCCACCAAAATAACCAGAAACTCCACCAATAATCACCCCTAAAACAAAACTAATCGCTACACCGACAAGAGGAATCGATAAGGAAACTTGACTACCTAGAATAATACGGGAAAATAAATCACGGCCTGTCCCATCCGTACCAAATAAAAAAATTTGACCAGGTGCCTCAACACCAAACAAGCGCAAGTTCGTTTCAAACAAGCCAAGAAATTGGTAGGCTTCCCCTCGAACTAGAAATTGAACCGGGTGTATAACCGACGTATCCTCGACAATCACTTTTCTTAACGTATCAGGATCTCGTGATGACGTTAACCCGTACACAAACGGCCGAAAATGAAACTGCCCATCCTCATCAAAGAAATGAACTTGTGTCGGCGGAGCATTCATATACTCACTGTTGTAGCTTTGCAATCCATAAGGTGCAATAAATTGACCGAAAAGGGCCGCACCATACAATGTAAAGAGGATCACTAAGCTTATTCGCGCTAGCTTATGCTTTCTAAGCTTCTTAAAAATTAAACTCCATTGTGATGCAATATGAATAGAGTCTTCATTTTTCTTTCTTCTCCAAAGAATTGGCTTTCGATTAACTTCATTCGGTATGTGTGTATTCATTTACTACATTCCTTTTCTTTCCATTCGGATTCTTGGATCTAGCCAAGCTAGCAGAATATCCGAAATCAATGTGCCAATAACGGTGAAAATTGCCATAAAAAACAACCACGTCCCTGCCAAATACATATCCTGACCTAATAGAGCCCGATGCATAACCGGTCCTTGCGTAGGTAAATTCAAGACAATCGCTGTAATCGTTGAACCGGTGAAAATCGCAGTTAGCGACCAACCAATCGTACTAATAATCGGATTTAATGCTGCTCTAGTCGGGTATTTCCGTAATGCTTTTGCTTCCGATAAACCTTTTGCGCGTGCTGTTAACACATTAGGCTTATTCATTTCGTCTAACATTTGTCCACGCATCACACGGATTAACTCACACGTGCTCGCTGTACCTATTACGACAATAGGTATAACTAAATGCTTTAACATATCCATTATTTTTGCCACACTCCAAGGCTGATCAACAAATTCTTGGGACTGAAGACCGAGCATCGGATCTCCAAAATAGACGAAGGAAAGATACATTAAAATAATCGCTAATAAGAAATTAGGTGTGGCCATTCCGATAAAACCAATCGTTGTAAACACATAATCTCCTAATGAATATTGCTTAATTGCACTATAAATCCCAATCGGAATCGCAACAAAATATGTAAACAATAATGAAGCGACTGATACGACAATGGTCATCCCCATATGCTGCTGTATAACCTCTGAGACAGGTCGGTTGTAGCTCATGGAATGCCCGAAATCGCCTCTCGTAATGATTCCTCCCATCCATTTCCCATATTGAACGTACCATGGTTCATTTAAACCATATGTATCTCTCAATCTCTCTAATTGCTCACTATTAATCACATCGCCTTCCTGTTCCATTTGCATCGCATAATTACTCACAAAATCACCAGGAGGCAGTTGGATAATAAAGAAAACAATGAGTGAGATGACAAAGACAACTGGGATCATTAATAGAGTTCTACGAATGATGTACCGAAACATAACTGAACCTCTCCTTCTGTAGGACAAATGTGTGTGTCACCACATATACGTTCATCGCTTCCCTGATGACTAAAAAAAGTCCATATTTTAGATCTATGGGGAAGGGAGAGTAAGGAAAGAATCCCTTCTCTTACTCTCCACTCCTAAATTAATCTTGTTTCAAGAAAAACTGTGCAGGCTTGGCATGACCGAACCCACGGAACTCATCACTATCGACAATGCCATCAGGGATATTTCTCATATCATTACTTGCAACGACTAACGTTGGAGTAGGGCCTGTATACCCAATAACCCACTGATTCTCTTGATGAAGCTTAATAATTTCCTCGCTCCAATAATCGACATCCTCAGAAGTGGTTGAAGATGTAAGATTCCCCCAATATTCTAATAGCTTCGCAACATCACCTTCAGGCTCTACCCCTTCTTCACCTCCAGAAGAATGGTACAAGCCATAATGTCCGAACCAAGGAGTAATCACTCGTAATGGCACAAGCTCATCTGGACGGTAAGACACTTTCACGACACTAACGGTTTGCGTAGTCGCAGGAATTTGATTGTCATATTTTAAATCGAAGAAGCGACCTTGATCAGCAATCGTAACATCTGTCTTAATTCCAATTTCTTCATAATACATTTTCAATAATTCTTGTAACGTTCCAACCTGTGACTCTCCACGACTTTCTTGATAAATAACGAGCCGTAGCTCTGACCCATCGGCAAACGTTCGAAATTCTTCATTTTCGTCCCAAACAAGTCCAATTTCATCAAGCAAATCATTTGCCCGCTCAACGTCATACTCTACCCATTGATCTTGCCATCCCTCTTGATAGTTTGGTAGGCTCTCTGGAACTGCCGCCTGTTGAGGCTCACCTAGCCCATGGGTAAGAATCTCTGAAAGCTCATGACGATCAACAGCCACTGATAGTGCCTCACGAAAACGAATATCTTGAAAGAGCTCACGCAACTTAGGATCTTCTACCGTTTGATTCAGTTGTAAACCGGTACTAGACCACGACGCTGGATACCATTGTAGAATTCGGTAATCGCCACGTTCTTCATTTTCCTTTAACACTGTAAATTCCTCAAAACCAAACATTCTTAAATTGATATTACCTGCTAGTGTTTCTAGTAAATAATGACTATCGTCCTGCATACGATCTAACACGATTGAATCGATATACGGCAGCTGATTCCCTTCCGCATCGGTTTTAAAATAGTATGGATTACGCTCCATAATAAAACGGTCGCTATAAGGATCATTACTAGCTACCCATGGACGTAATGTTGGACGTTCAGGAAACAACCAGAAGTAATAGCCTGTCCACTCACCAAATGAATCAAGATCGTTATATCCCCATTCACTTGCTACCTCTAAAGCTTCTTCCTCTCCAATTAACTCTGGTAAAATATCCTTATAGAAATGAGCCGGTGCAAAGAACCACTTGTTATCAATGGCTAACCGTTCTAAGAAAAGCACACTCGGATATTCGTGAGTGACCTTTATTGTATAATCATCTACCTTTGTCACATCTGAACGTACTCGTTCACCAGTTTCAGGATTTACTGAATAGTAACAATCGTATAAAGCCTTTCCGAACGTTTCTGGCAATAACATATGCTCCCAATAAAAAATAACATCATCAGCAGTAAATGGTTCTCCATCAGACCAACGCATTCCCTCACGCAAGTAAATGATGTATTCTGTTGAATCTTCATTCACATCATAGCCTTTTGCTACGTTTGGCTCGATCCCATCACCATCCTCTTGGAATCGAAACAGCGCTTCTTCTGTCGCTTTTCCAATTCCCCACTTGTCATCAGGACCAGCCCACGGGAAAACCCACTCCCCACCATATTGACCAATCTCCTCTACAACATCCTCAATCATAATATCTTCCATAATCGGCATTCGATCCTGAACTGGTTCGAGATCACCTGCTTCAACTAGATCCATTAACATAGGCGCTTCCATTAAACCGGTTTGATTAAGGTCAACTTGATCCACCTCGGGTACTTCATCTTGCTCATTTTCTGAAGAAGCTTCCTCATTTCCACCACTGCAACCACCCATCACCAAAGCAATAAAAAAGATGATACATAAAGCCCATTTTCGTTTCATGAATTCATTCTCTCCCTTTTACAATTAAACTTTTCTCCTATTCATTTCTGTAGCTTATCCATTGGCGCACAAGATTGACGTTCGTGTAATTCAATCTTAACGGTTACTCTTTTTATACAATCTGTATTTTCTAACCTCTCTAATAACAAATTCATCGCTTCTATCCCTAATGTCACACCATTGAGCGTCATCGTCGTCAATGACGGTTGTAACTCATCAGAATACATCGATCCATCGCTAAAGGCGATAATTGATAAATCCTCAGGAATCGACCTTCCTAACTCTTTGCAAGCTCTATATACACCGAGAGCTACCTTATCATTGTCCGTAATAATCGCACTAATCTCCTTATTTTGGCTAAGTACGTTATGAGCAATATAAGAGCCATATTCAATTGAGGTCCTCGTTTCGTCACGATATTCAATATGCTGATAGTGACCTCCTAAACCAAATTGCTTAAGAGCAAATTGATACCCTTGTTCACGATCAATACTCACTGTCCTAACTTTCGGTGCATTGCAAAATAAAATATGACGGTGTCCTAAAGCTAATAAGTAATCCGTAGCCTTTTGTGCAGCAGGGAAATTATCATTATCAACAGATGGGAGAATTTCCTCATACTGTTTTGGTGGCCGGCCAATGATAACCATTGGAATTTGATATTCCATAAATTCCTCAATCCTCGAGTCCTTTATCGATGGATTTAAAATAATTTCTCCATCTGTGGGATCTGATGATATGTTCATAACTTGTTCCTTGTAATCATTTGACAACGTATTAATCAGCAATCGATAATCATTCAAATAGCATTGCTGCAACACACCATTAATAAAAGACAAATGGAATGGGTTGAATTTCACTTTTTCTCCAATCATATTCAATCCAATAATTTTCGTCTGTTTAATAGCTAAGCTACGCGCTAAATAATTCGGTCGATAATTCAGTTCCTTGGCAATTTCTAATACTTTTTCTTTTACTTCCTCGCTAATCGGTCGTTTTTGACTAAACACATTAGACACCGTACTCTTTGAGACGCCAGCTGCTTTTGCTACATCATTAATTGTGGGCATAGATCATCACCTTTCGTGTTACTTCGTCTCTCATATTAAACCGGTTTTATTAACCTTCAATAAACGACATGTAAAAAAATGTTAAGAATATGTATATTTATGATTTACAATTTTATATTGGAGAATGATAGTAACTGAGCAATAGTTGCAAAGGCTGAAAATGAAATGAAATCATTGACAAGCTTCAATAAAAATTTAGATTTTATCGAAAAAATAGGTATTATGTCATAATTTGATGTTATAATGGCAAATGTTGAAATACAAAATATGCTGTAATCCCTTACAATATTTCCTGGGAAACATGTCGAAGTACATATAAAATTAAGGAGGATAAACGAGTGAATTGGAAGAAACGGCTCAATAGCCGCCGCTGGTCTTTTATTATTTTTTCGAACTCATCCAAACCTGTGATTCATCTAAATATTCCGTCCTTTCTTTTAACTGGACTTCCTTTAGTCATCTTCATCCCTTTAGCTTTTTTCTTTTTCTCCCAACATACGAACGAACAGCTCACACAAGAAAACGAAATGCTTAGTGATGAATTAGCGTATCATACGGAAAAGGTCGAATCACTACGCTTAAATCTAGCTTTTTTAGAAGATGAAACTACAGAATATGAGACAAAAATGCAAAACCTCGCCAATCTAGAAAATGAAATGCGTGAATATATGTCTGAGATCATTGATACGGTCGAGCAAGCTAACGAACGAGCATATTCTTCTGATTCTAGTGGAGGTATTGACATACCTGTTTCGAATTCATTAACGGAAAATGAAGAGATTGATCTAGATAACCTGACGCTTCAAGGCTTGATTGAAAGCTATCAAACAACAATTGCGGATATTCATGAAATGAGTGAAGCATTAAAAAGAGTCCCTACCGCATGGCCTGCTGACGTACAAACGATCACCTCCCATTATGGGCTAAGAGAAGATCCATTCCGCCGTACATCAGCCTTTCATTCCGGAATTGATTTAGGTGGACCTACTGGAACACCTATCTATGCCGGAGCAGATGGGTCGGTCACGTTAGCTCAATATTACGGTGGATATGGAAATACGATTATCATCGAGCATTCTTCAACCTATGAAACGTTGTATGCACATCTATCGGAAATGAAGGTTGAGACTGGACAGGAAGTGAAGAAAGGGGAAATAATTGGCTCCCTAGGAAGTACAGGACGAAGTACAGGTCCACATTTACATTATGAAATTTGGAAGTATGGCGAGCCAGTAGATCCTTATCCATATATGACTCTATTTTTTGATTACGAGTAAGGAAGCTCTATCACAGAAAGGAAGGTTCGATGTTTAAAAATGATAAAACAAAAGTATTTGACACGGTCATAGGTGCTGATACGACTATTGAAGGAACGATTAAGACACAAACAAGCTTACGAGTGGAAGGTAAAATACTTGGAGGGGTTGAAAGTGAGGGAGATGTCATCGTCGGTAAAGATGGTTTAGTAGAGCCGTCAATTTCAGCTAGAAATGTCATCATTGCAGGAACAATCAAAGGAAACCTTCACGTCACAGAGAAACTACAAATACAATCCGGAGGCTCTTTTTCCGGGAAAGCCCAAATGAACGGAATGATTATAGAAGATGGTGCACGCTTTAACGGTGAAAGTCAAATGAACGAAAAAAAGGAACCAACACCTTTGGAAAAGAAGGATCAGTCACAGAAAAAAGAGGCTGTCGAGTAATGAGGAAATTGAAGCATTCTTAATTGCTTCGTCCGTAGTCATTGCGATTAGCGTGAAGGTGAATCGTTTCCTCATTCCGCTATTTAACCTTTTCAATCGCAGTTTTCTCAACTACGATCGAATTAGTGGGATGAGGATTCCTTTCATTCACTTTCTAGTCCTATTCCCACTATATAGCGAAATGAGGATTCTCTACGTTGCTAAGACTAATTCAGAAATAGTCCACTTCTATCCCCCCTTGAGCTCTTAGAGCCTAAGCTACTGTCCAACTAGATTAGACCTTCGCAAAATACGCCGCACTCGCAAGCATCGGGCTACAATCCAAATGGTCTGAATCACTTAATCCAATTTCAAAGATAAAATCCGTATCGACTACAAATGGCTTGACCATCTTCCAATCAATATTCCCTTCACCAAGTGGCAATGAATCGTGGTTTAGGCCCTTACTGTCCACCACATGATAGTACTGGGCATAAAAAGCGTAATTTTCAAGATGTTTTCGGAGTCGTTCATTAGATCCGTTTAAAGCTATGAATGAATGACTAATATCAATCGTTAGGGGTAAATTCAATGGCTCGATGATTTCTTCGTGTAAATGAGGGTTTTCAGCCGAAAAGATCCCTCCTATTGTATCTTCCCATAAAAAACATGTCGGATGAATTGATAATATTTCTTCAATACGCTTACGTACATTCCACCGTTTGACCTGATCATCAATACCTCTTGAGCTTTCCGAGTTAGCATAATGGCAATGAATCACGCATTTCACATCCATTTTTTCACAAATATTGGCGAGTACACTTGTTGACCAATCATAAAAATACCTTCTTTCTTTATCATTACTAATAATATCTAAATAGTGGCCTTTATACTTAGAAGGATGATGAAGGTAGACCGTTGTCCCTTGACTTTGTAGCCACTTTATCGTTTCAATAAGGCGACTAGGTTGATACATATCCTCCTCGTTCAAATGAAGCTCTAAAATCTCCGGGTTGTGCTTTAAGCGATTAGCGAGATGATCCTCTCTTAAGCCTGATTTTAACCGGATCCATTCCATTCTTAACATCCTCTCCATCTCTTTACTAGCTTATAAGATCTCTTTTTATTTAAAGGTCTTAGTTCTTTCCACACACATTTCAATGGATAAACACATATAGATCATATATGATAGAGACGTTAGTGAAATTTGAACCACCACATGATTATTACTTTAAAATGGGAGAATCGACATGAATTTCGATACGCCACATCACTTTATATTAACATCGTCATCAATTATCTCAATACTATTAATTATATATGCCTTACGCAACCATCATGCTAATGGATCGCGTTCCTTTGCTTGGCTAATGACTTGTGCCCTAGTTTGGTCGTTTGGCTATACATTTGAAATACTGGTTGAAAGCTTTGAAGCGAAGAAATTCTGGATGCGTTTTTCTCAGCTGGGCGTTTATGGTTCAGCCTATTGCTATTTCATCTTTGCTCTTCAATATTGCGGGTACAGTAAATGGTTTCAAGGAAAATACCTTGTTCCGATTAGTCTTCCGCTTATTTTAACACCCATCCTTATATGGACTAACGACTACCATTTTCTTTTGCATACAACTGTTTCACTAGAACAGGCTGGTTCCTTATCTTTTATTCAATATGAGCGAACGATATTAAGCCTTCTTTTCATTGTTTATGCGTATTTTTTGATATGTATTAGCTTTTTCATTTTATATCGTGCTTATAAACATTCTATACACCCTTTTAATCGGCAATATGCCATATTATTAATCGGACTGTTAATTCCAGTTATTTCGATGCTCTTGGATTTATTGGGCTTCAATCCATTTGCACCATTTGCTCCAACTTCGATCGTACTTATTTTCAGTGGCCTTTTCATTGCATGGGGTCTTTTTCGCTACAGACTCTTTTATATATGGCCAATCGCTAGGGATCAGCTCATTGAAAAGATGAAGAGCGGTGTTATCGTTACTGATATTTCAGGAACACTAATCGATCAAAATCCCTCAGCGAAAGAGATCATCACACAAGATTTTCGAAACTTCGGACAAGATTCACTTACAATAGGACAAAATTGGCATGAACAATTAGATGAATATGAGCAATGGAAGAAAAGCTACTCTAACTTAAGAGAAGTTCAAATTGAAGTTACACCTGACTCTAAAATCTATTATGAAGTATCAGTTTCGCCATTGAAGAATTACAAAGGACAATTCATCGGTCACTTAACAACGTTAATGGATATTACATCGCGAAAATGGACAGAGAAGCGCCTCTTTATTCAAGCAACTACAGATTATCTAACAAGAGTTCACAACCGTCGTCATTTTGTCGATTTATCAAAAAGAGCGTTTTCTAAGTCACTTGAGGAACAAACCTCTTTTTCCCTTATGATCATTGATATCGACTTTTTCAAATCGATTAATGATACGCACGGCCATAACGTTGGTGATCAAGTATTGCACCAATTCGCAACAATCTGTAGTGATTTATTAGGGCACGATAAGATTTTTGGTCGTATTGGTGGTGAGGAGTTTGCGGTCACATTACCGAAAACATCATTAGATCAAGCCTATGAAACAGCTAAGACGATTCAGCAAACGTTTGAACGCACGGAATTAACTGCTACGATTAAGCTTACCGTAAGTATTGGTCTTTCTACAAAAAAAGGGAATGACACGTTTGACAAGCTACTTCTTGAAGCAGATCAGTTACTATATGAAGCAAAAGAAGAAAGAAACACAATTAAAATGCCTACTACGTTCAACTTATAACGATTCACATGCATAACCTCCGTCAGATTGATAAATAGTAAAGGTACAACCATTTAGGAGGTTAATGTCATGGAAACAGAACGAGCACAAGAAATATCTTCTTCTGAAACAATGATTCCAGTTATACACAACGGTCAAAAGATTTACATTGAGCATGTTGACCGCAGCAACGGAAAAGCAACGATCCACCCAATTGACAACCCAGATCAAAAGCAAAGCGTGGCCATTAGCGAACTAACAGAAGAATAAGAAAAGCTCGTTAGTAGCTTTTCTTATTTGCATGATCATAGTGTACTATTCGGAGCCGACGTCACACGAGCATCCGCTTTGGTATTCTTCGTGGAACCTCATTCCGCTATTTGCTTGATGAAGCCTTTTTTGACTAGACTTTCGGAATCTCGTTCCGCTATTTGACCGTTTGGGCTTCCTTTTTGTCTTCTTTTGACGTATTAGCGGAATGAGGTTCCTCTTCATATGCTTAAATGACTTATTTCTTCCCTTTAACGGAATGAGGTTCCGTTTGACACAAAAAAAGGCCATTGAAAAAGTTAAAATCAACCTTTTTCAGTGGCCTTCAGCGTTACGCTTATTTTATTTAATTTGTATAATAAATCGGTGATCCAGGTCCTAAATCAATACCTAATGTCATCCAGACAATTAACATAATGATCCAAACGATCGAAAAAGCAATTGAATAAGGAAGCATCGTTGAAATCAAGGTTCCGATCCCAACCTTTTTGTCATACTTTTGCGCAAAGGCAATTACGATAGCAAAGTACGGCATTAAAGGTGAGATAATATTTGTCGTCGAATCGGCAATTCGATAAGCAATTAATGTTAATTCAGGAGAGTAGCCAACACCCATCATCATCGGTACAAACACAGGTGCCATTATCGCCCATTTTGCTGAGGCACTTCCGATAAATATATTAATAAATCCAGCTACAACAATAAACGTCAAAATAAGTGGAATTCCGGTAAATCCTGTATTCTCCAAGAATTCAGCACCTTTAATCGCTAAGATTTGACCGAGATTCGTTTCGTTAAAATAAGCGACAAATTGACCTGCTGCAAATGCTAGGACGATATACGCACCCATTGTCGCCATCGTATCAGACAATTGATTGGCAACATCCTTATCATCCTTAATCGTTTTCGTTAGCTTCCCGTACACCAAACCAGGAATGAAGAACATAATTAAAATAACAGGTACAAGTGATGAAAAGAACGGTGAGCTAATAACCGCACCATCTTCACCTCTCATCGGTCCCCATTCAGGAACAATGAGTAGAGCTAAAGCTGCACATGTAACAACAAATGCTATAAGTGCCCCCCATAAGCCTTTCTTTTCTTCGGCTTTCAAATAATTGACCTCTTCTTCTACTTGACCTTTAAATGTTCCTAGCCGTGGTTCAACAATTTTCTCCGTCACAAACGTTCCCACAATCGTTAACACAAACACAGAAGCAATCATAAAATACCAGTTCATCGCATAGTTCATCGTTTCCGCATAACCTGGATCAAAGGTTGCCGCTGCTTCTTGTGCCAATGAACCTAATAGCGGATCAAGTGATGTCAGTAAGAGATTCGCACTATAACCAGCTGAAACCCCTGCAAAAGCGGCAGCTAGTCCCGCTAATGGATGTCTCCCTAAACCTGCAAAAAGAACCGCACCAAGCGGTGTTAATACAACATAGCCTGCATCCGCTGCCATACTTGACATAATACCACCAAAGACGAGTGCAGCCGTTAAAAGCTGCTTCGGAACAGACGTAACAAGCCCGCGCAGCATCGCACTAATTAAACCAGAACGCTCCGCAATCCCAATCCCTAGCATCGTTACAAGGACCGTACCAAGCGGGGCAAAACCTGTAAAATTGGCTACTGCACTTGTGAACATATAAGAAATTCCTTCAGCGCTTAGTAAGTTCTTAACCTCAATGATCTCCCCTTCATTAAGTGGATCTTGCACTTGTAAACCAACCAGTGAAAAAATAGCCGATAACACTACAATAGCTAAAGCAAAATAAAAGAATAATGTCACTGGATGGGGGAGTTTATTACCAACAACCTCAATTGTATCTAACGAACGAAGAACAAACCCTTGCTTTTTCGCTTTCTTCATTATGGATACTCCTTCCATCTCCAAAATATTCTGAAAATTAATATACTGAAATACTTTAAAAGTATATTAAAATGCTTGCATTTTGTAAATAAAATAGTAAGTATACATAATATAAAGATATTTTAAAATAATATAACTATTCACTTTTTTAAAATAATTTAAAATGTTCTTAAAGTTTATTGAAAGCTGTTGCGACGATGTAGGATTTTCACTATATCAGTCGAAAGATATAACTGAACGAATGAATTAGAAAGGAGAAGAAAGATGACAGCTGAACCAAACTACAACAAAACGATTGTTCATGCGATTACAGGAGAAGAAATTACCTTCCTTGAATCTAGCGAGGAAACCGGTGGAAAATATGAATATATCGAGGTTTTTCTACCACCAAAAGGAGAAGGCCCTCCGCTACATTATCACCGGCAATTTGAAGAAACGTTCGAAACAGTAGATGGTGAGTTGAAAATTTTACTTGCTAACAAAGAAGTAATCTTACAGCCTGGAGAAAGCTTCACAGTAGAAAAGGAAACTCATCATGCCTTTTTAAATGCTTCTGAAAAGCACCCTGTCACTTTTAGAGTCAAATTAACTCCTGCAAATAACTTTGAAACGTCAATGAGAATCATTTACGGACTCGCTGCTGATGGGGAAATGGACGAGAAAAAGGGGACACTCAAAAACCCGATGTATACTGCTCTCGCACTTGATATGCAAGATACTCGTCTCGTACAAGTTCCTAAGCTTGTCCAAAGATTTATGCTTGATCGTCTCGCCAAAAAAGCGAAAAGAATGGGGGTCGATCAGCAATTAATAGCGAAGTACGTTAAAAAATAATGACTAAACTTATAACTATTTGCACTTATTTATTTATATGTGAAAAAGCACCACAGCTCGACTTAGAGCTGTGGTACTTTTTCTATTCGCTAGTAGGATGGGATTTCTTCTGCTGGCATTCTCTCGTTTGTATAACTCGTATGAGCTAGTACTACCTCGTCTCCAACTTCTACTTTTGAGCTATAATCACTATGCACATTTAAAAGCTGGCCATTTACATCAACTGAGTAGTGAAATTCCTTCCCTTGAAACATCACATTACGTACGATTCCCCTCAATCCATTACCTGATCGAGAAATAGTGAATTGCTCTGGTCGTACCGGTAACACATCATGCCTCTTCATTTCGTCGGTCACATCAGAAGCGATCCAAAGAATCTGTTCATCATGAAACGGCTTAAATGCATCTCCTAGCCATTTCCCTTGAATTAAATTCGCCTTTCCTACAAATGTAGCAACAAACGGCGTCTTCGGATTCATATAAACCTCTTCTGGGGAACCGAATTGCTCGATTTGTCCATCCTTCATGACAACAATTTTATCAGCCATTGCCAATGCCTCAGCTTGATCATGTGTCACGTACACAATCGCCGTATTCATCATTCGGTGAATCGTCTGGATTTCTTTTCTAAGCTCCATTCTCAGCTCTGCATCTAAACTACTTAACGGTTCATCCATTAATAGCAATGCGGGCTTCGGGGCTAGAGCTCGAGCAATGGCTACTCGTTGCTTCTGACCACCTGATAATTCGTTCGGCATGCGTTGGGCGTAATCCGCAAGTCCGACAAGCTTCAGCATCTCTATGACTCGTTCCTCACTATGACGCTTAAGCTCCTTATCTACAAAGCGATGATGATGTAATGGAAATAGAACTTGCTCCTTCACCTTTAAGTGCGGCCAAAGGGCAAAGGATTGAAAGACCATACCTATATTCCGTTTCTCAGGACGAACAATCCCTCGTGCATTCGCAACGACTTCTGTATTCATTTCAATTTCACCAGAAGTAGGAGAATCAAACCCAGCTAACAAGCGTAGCAGCGTCGTTTTCCCACAACCAGACGGACCAACAATCGCAACGAATTCACCATCATTAATGGTCATATCAACAGCAGATAAAGCCGTCGTTTTTCCAAACACTTTCGTTACACTTGATAATACTGTACTCATCGATGTGCCACCTTTCGTTCGTATACCTTCTGAAGGATAAGAAGTACACCTGTTAGACTAAGCATTGTTAATACAACAACCGTTGAAAATGCTGTAGAATACGTCGTATAGCCTGATTGCTCAAAGTTAAAGATCATCAAACCAATCGTTTCCGATCCACTTGACCAAAGCAGCGCTGAAACAGTCAATTCCGTTAACGTCGTTAGCATAACAAGAAACGCACCACTTAATAAGCCTGGTAATAAAAGAGGTAGCATGATAAAGCGCCATTTAGCAAAGAAGGATGCTCCTGACACATGTGCAGCCTCCTCCATTGATGGAGCAACTTGCGACATCGCCGTCATGCTTCCACGAACTTGTAATATCATAAATCTCGTCACATAAGCGATAAACAAAATCCAAATACTACCGTAAATACCTGGATTCCAGCCTGGAATGGGTTGCATCCACGCTAAGATCATCGCAAGCGCAAGCACCATTCCCGGTAAGGCATATGGTAATCCAACGGCTAATTCCATCACCTTACTCACTAAAGTCTTCTTCCGCAAACGATAATAAGCAATTGCTGTACCGATAACTAAGCATATAACCCCTGTCCCGATCGCCAGCTTCAAACTATTCGTCATCGCTCCACGTACCTTATCGTTCTCAAATAAAATAAAGCGGTAATGATCAAGCGTCAAATTCTCTAAAGCAAAAGAAAGTCCGTACGCACGAATAAGCGAAGTTCCTACCATTGAAAAAAGCGGCACAATGCTAATAACGATTAAAAAGCTCCACAGAATACCTTCCATCACAGGCCGAGCCTTACCTAAAGTAAAGCGGGGCTTATGGTCTATCTCACTGCTTTCCCCTTCCTTAGATCGTCGTAAAAGCAACCATTGAAATAATGTTCCGAGCAAAGCAATGACACCTAAAATCACAGAAAACGTCGCCGCACGAGCGAATGCACTTGGACCAAAACCAACGATTTCTTGATAGATGACTGTACTTAATACGGATATATTGGCAGGTATACCAAGAAAAGCCGGTATTCCGAAGTTATCTAAATTTGCTAAAAAAGCTAGTAGTCCACCACTTGCGATTCCCGGTAATGCTAAAGGAAACGTTACCTTTCGAAACACTGTCCAACCACTGCCACCTGAAGAACGAACAGCCCACTCTAAATCACGCGGAATCCGCCTTAACACACTCATCGTCAATAAAAAAACAAGTGGATAATGTGAGAGACCTAGCACGAGAATCATTCCAAAATGACTATATAAATTAAACGGTTCAAGCTGACCAGGTAACCAATCTAAGATAGAAGCGACCATTCCGTTCCGACTAAGAAACTGCGTCCACGACAACGTAATAATATACGAAGGAATAATAAAAGGAAGGAGCACAAATACATGTAAGAGCTTTTTCGCACGAATGTCGCTATAAGCAACTAGCCACGCTAAGGACACACCTAGTCCAATTGACAATGCCGTTGAACCAGCAACAACAATCCCCGTATTTTGTAAAATCCGCCACGTTCTTGCTTCCTGCAAAACCGTTGTATAGTTCGTTAGCACATGGCCTTCTTCCACCGAAAAACTCAGTCCAACAAGCTTCATAATCGGCCAAACAAAAAGGAATAGAACAAAGACTAACGACAAAATCAGCCAAAGCGTTTTCCTGTTACGTGTAAAGGAGAAGGAAGACTCAAGCGGGAGTCTTCCTTGTACAGTTTGATTCATGATCGAACACCTCGATTATTCTCCAAAGATATCAACAAACCTTTGTTTATCTTCCTCTCTCGTTGAAAGTAAATCAGCAACATCCGAAGTCAATACATCCATTTCATCAATTGTCTTCAAGCCTTCAGGTGCCATTATCCCTTCACGAATAGGTGTGTAACCAATGTCAGCCGCCATTTGCTGTCCTTGCTCTGATAAAACAAAATCAACAAATGCCTTTGAAACTTCTTCATTGTCCGTTCCATTCATAATTCCAATCGGCTCTGTTATAACAGGTACACCTTCCTCTGGATAAATTAATTCAATCGGTGACCCTTCCGCTTTCGCACGAGCGACAATGAAGTCCACAACCATTCCATATGCTTGCTCCCCGCCAGCAACAGCTTGGAGAACGGCTCCATTTCCTTGTACGACTGTGACATCTTGTCCACTAAGATTTTCGAAGAATTCCCAACCAAAGTCACCTTGTCTTGAGAAAACCCCAACATTATAAGCAGCAGCTCCTGAATAAAGCGGACTCGGCATAATGACTTCTCCATTCGCATCATCTTCATTTACAGCGTGCCAAGATGTCGGAAGCTCTGCTACATCATTCGTATTAACCGCTAATACAGTCGCCATCACTTTCGTTCCCGCATACATATAGTCTGAATCAATGAACTCATCCGGAATATGAGCAAACTCATCAGATTCGTATGCCAATAATAATTCTTGTTCCTTTAATGATTCAAATGTAACAGCATCAGCTACTAACAGGACATCTGCTTGAATGTCACCCGCCTGTTCCTCCGCGAGAATCTTACTAATGACTTCCTCCGTACCTGAACGGAAGATCGTCACCTGTACATCTGGGTGTAGCTCATTAAACCCACTAACAAGCTGTTCTGCATCCGCATCTGGCTGTGATGTATAAAATTGAACCTCACCAGAAATAGATCGACCTTCTTCACTATCCACTTGCTCTGTTTCTTGATCCTGCTGATCCTCTTCACCGTTAGTTTCAGAATCTGTCTGACTATCCTCTGCCGACCCACACGCTGTTAATACAAGCCCTAACATTAAAATCATTGCCATCAACCATTGCTTTATCATATTGTTTCCTCCTTCGTTTCTTGTATCATTTTTACACGTAACCAACGTTCAAATTTACGCAAATGCTTGCGTTGACTCACTTTACCCTCTAGTGGAGTCACCGTAATATAGCCCCCTTTAAGCTTAGCGAAGTCCCCTTCATCATCAAACTCTGTCAGTTGCTGCAAGCGATCCTTTAACCAATAATAGACGTTGCCATACGGATCATTCAGACCGACATACCGGTAGCGCGCAACCGATAGATCTAGTGGAGCTACTGCAATCCCTCTACAATACTCTTTTTTCACATAAGGCAAATTCACATTCACAAAAACCCCGCCAGGTATCTTATTTGCTAATAATGGTTCTAGTACCTGATATAACAACCGCTTTGGAACTTGAAAATTAAGGTCCTTAACCTCCAATCGATCAATTGAAACAGCCATTGCTGGAATTTGGTACAATGCTGCTTCTGCCGCAGCTGCCATCGTTCCAGAATAATAAACATCTCGACCCAAATTCGGACCAATATTCATTCCAGATACAACGAAGTCTGGCGGCTCCTTCATTAAGACATCCATACCTAGCTTCACACAATCGGCCGGTGTCCCATTCACTGCCCATGCGTGCACATTCCCCCCAAACAGCTTCACAGGTGATGCCTTTAAAGGCTGTCGTAGTGTAATAGAATGGCTAATCGCACTCCTTTCTTGATCCGGGCAAACAACATAAATTTCACCAAAGTGCTGTAGCACTTCAATTAACGCCGCCACACCAGGAGCAAAAATTCCATCATCATTTGTCACAAGAAATTTCAACTTGTCACTTCCTCCATATTCTTTTCGATGTAAGCTTTCATATAGTGAGCATGCTTCTTTAATAGTTCACTTTCCTCACTTGCATCATAACCTTCAAGAACGACAGGTAAATGACTACCCTGTACACGCTCTAAAAAAGGCTCCAGCTCTAGCTCTCCTTCTCCTAAGGCAACATGATAGACAGAGGAGGTCGAATCACTTAAATGTATTTTGCTGACTCTCGTCATTTGTTCAAATTCGGCTACAATATTTTTGTCCAAAGAAATATGCGCTGCATCAAAAGTCGCTTGCACATGCTCAGAGCGATTGAATAAAAAGGGCGCCATCTGCTGACCAGATGTAACGAATTCCTTTTTCTCCACTTCCATCAGCTCGAGTGACATCGTAACCCCGAATGTTGCTGCGGCTTCCTCCAAATAGTCCAAACTCTCTTCTAGCTTGCGGATATGCCACAACGTCCAATCTTTTGAAAGTGTACGCTTACCGGGGTGAACCGTTACATTCGTCGCACCGATCGACGCTGCTAATGCAAATGACTGAACGACCTCATTGATTGATTGCTTTCGAATCCCTTCGTTAAGCGAACAAATATTTAAATCCCAGCTCGCAGCATGAAAGCTCACTTCAAGGTTGTATCTTTTTAACATTCGCTTAATATCACGGACCATCATTTTGCTATGCCAAATTTGCTCTGCCCATAGCTCGATTCCATGAAGACCATAAAAGGAGACAGCCGCTCCGATATCATGAATGCTCTTTCCCCATAACAAAGTAGATGATGCATATAGCTTCACTTCTCCACCTCACCTTCTAGGAGGACACTAAAAAAAATTAAATACGAAACTTTTTCAGTGCCTTTCCTTCTAGTTGTCCAAAGACCCATTCCAAACGCTTAGTATCATAGTCAACTGAACCAATAGGATACGGACTTCGTGAATCGTAACCGTGAAAGTCACTGCCGACACTGACAAGTAATTGATGCTTAGCCGCTCGTTTGAGCCAATACATACGTTCACGATGCTCATGCTTGGAGTAGTACACTTCAATTCCATCTAGACCGGCTTCAAGCAATGCTTCGAAGGAATAGCTCCAATCATACTCGCCTGGGTGCGCGAGAAATGCTTTCCCACCACATTCATGAATAAGCCCAATTGCAGCCTCTGCCGAAAGTCCTCTTCGGCTAACGAAAGCTTGTCCTCCCTTTTTCAATAGCTGATCATACGCTTGCTTCGATGACGAAAAGAAGCCCTTCGCTACGAGTTCATCCGCAATATGAGTCCGTACAATTACTTGTCCTCCGGCTCTTTGCCAGCAGTCCTCCCAATCAATTGGATAACCGAGATTCTGAAGCCGTTCAACGATTTCCTTTGACCATTTCCGTCGTTCTTCCTTTCTCCATTTCACATACTCCAGCAAGCTCGGGTGATTCGAATCAAAGCCATAACCAAGAATATGAAGCTCTCCTTGAGCACCGTCTGTATTGAATTCAATGCCAGACAATAGCTGAAGTCCACAAGAAGTCGCTAGTTCCTTCGCTTCAAAATAACCGGAAATTTCATCATGATCAGTAATAGAAATAACTGAAAGTCCAAGACGTAAAGCCTCAGCAACAATTTCTCTCGGCGTCATCGCTCCGTCTGAGTGTGTACTATGCATATGTAAATCAATCCGCAACCAATCACATCCCCCCATCTCTTTCTGCTACCATCGTATAAAATGAACATCAAGTGAGAATAAAGAAGACTTAACCATTTTGTAAAAGGTTTGTGAAGCTGTCATTTGTAAAGATAAGGTAAATGATAGGAGGAATCGAGGTATAACAACAGGTTGACACGCTTCATAGAGAGGTTACATGTAAATTTATTGTAAAAAATTTATCATTCCTTTACATAATTCGGCATGGTTCCCTTTACATTCTACTGTTTTTTTATATTTCCACTTCTACTATTACGAAAAATTTATCATCTCATCTATTTTCCCTTTATAATGACAGCTAACAAATCCCAAGAATAAGAAAGCCGAAGTCAATAAACTACTTCATTCATTCGTTCACCTGATGAATCTTACACGAGACTGCTTTTTGAAATGCTACACATTTGTTGAATGACTACCGGACGGATTCAAGCCGATCAAAGCCGATTCCAGACAACGTGATCAGCTTTCAAACAGGAAAAAAGATCGGACGCAACGAACTCTGCCCTTGCAAAAGTAGGAAGAAGTGTGAGACCTGCTGTGGGGTTAAGGTTATACAGTGGAAGCCACTGAAAAAGTTTTCATTGGCTTTGATATGACTAGCGATTGCTTCACTTAATACGGAAAATCCACCACTGTAACAAAGCAGCCGTATCGCACATTGCTTTAAAAGAACCGCCAAACTCCATCCGTGTTCTTTGTAGCGGTCGCCCGTGCGTATGGGACAATGATCTGAATGTAGTTTCATTTCAGATCAACGACCACACTACCCGCGAAACCACTTCTATGCTCCTTGATGGAACCTCATTCCGCTATTTCATTTATAAAGCCCTTTTTTACTGCCCTTCCGGAACCTCATTCCGTTATTTAACCGTTTGTTCTTCGTTTCTCTCGTCTTTTGACGTATTAGCGGAATGACGTTCCGTTTCGAACACTTATATAGCCTATTTCTTCCTTTTAACGGAATGAGGTTCCGCTCTCGCTAAGATTATTCGTGCATTGCTGAATGTAAATTATAGCAGTGGCGGGTGCGTTTCACGTACAGCTTACTTCAACGCAATCTTCACAAACTTTCTCTTTCCAACTTGGATGACTAAACCGTCTATAACGGAAATACGCAAATCAACATCCTCTACTCGCTCACCATTTACCTTCACTCCTTTATTCGCAATCATTCGTCTCGCTTCCCCTTTTGAGCCTAGCAAACCTAATTGTACAAGTAGCTCGATCACTAATATGTCACTAGCACCGTTCCATTCAATGACCGGTAGCTCATCAGGAATGGCACCTTGTTGAAAGACCGAGATAAACTGGCGCTCAGCCTTTTCCGCTGCTGCAACACCGTGGTACATCGTAACAATGGTTTTGGCTAATTGCATTTTTGCATCTCGTGGATGGCATTGACCTGATTGAAGGTCTTCTTTTATTGCGTTTAGTTGTTCAAGAGAGAAATCTGTGACCAATTCGAAATATTTCTCCATTCGTTCATCTGGAATCGACATCGCTTTCCCGTACATTTCTTGTGGGCTCTCATCAATTCCAATGTAATTTCTCTTAGATTTTGACATCTTTTCTACACCATCAAGACCTTCTAACAATGGCATTAATATAGCGACTTGCTTTTCTTTACCCAGCTTCTCCTGAAAATGACGCCCCATTAGCACATTGAAATGTTGATCCGTCCCACCGAGTTCAATGTCGCAATCGAGTACAATTGAATCGTATCCTTGCATTAACGGGTAGAAAAATTCATGCAGGGAAATCGGCTTACTGAAGGCCATTCTCTCTTCAAAGTCATCTCTCTCCATCAATCTTGCCACTGTTATTTTCCCAGCTAATTGAATAACATCTTCAAAATGGAGCTTTGACAGCCATTTTGAATTGTAATGAAGCTCAACTTTGTCCATATCAACGATTTTGCCAAACTGTTCAAAGTACGTCTTCGCATTGTACTGAACTTCCTCATCTGTTAATGGCTTTCTTGCTACAGACTTCCCTGTAGGATCTCCTATCTTTCCAGTGAAATCACCAATTAGCAGTTGAATCGTATGCCCATTGTCTTGAAACTGCTTCATTTTCTTTAGAACAACCGTATGACCAAGGTGAACATCTGGCGCTGACGGATCTAATCCTAGTTTAATTTTTAGCGGCCGTTGATCTCTTACCGATTTGGCCACCTTCTCTTCTAATTCCTCAACTGGAATAATATCGTGAACCCCTAGTGTGTACATATCCATTTGCCTTTTGACTTCTATCCGTTGCTCTTCTGTTAATTGCTTCATCACTTCATTCATTATGATCCCTCCAAATATAGTAAAAAAACCACATCCCTCCTATAGAAGGGACGTGGTTGTCACGCGGTACCACCCTTGTTGAAGATGCAACATCTCCCACTTTGTACGAATAACGGCTCGTCCGTCTTTGCTGATTAATCAGCAAAGAAAGCTCAAGAAATGTAATTTACCTTATCTATGTATCGATTCACACCAACCATCGACTCTCTAAAAACAGGGAGATAAAGGCTACTTCTTTTTCTATCATTGCTTTTCCATTCATTTTTGTTAAAACTTTTGATCTTTCACAACTTTTCTTAGTAGCTTAGAGATTGTTCTTTGCTCATCGTTCGATAAACTCGACACAATCTCCACCTCGCCTTTATGAAAATGAGGGTATAGCTCCTCCATCACATGCTTTCCCTTTTCCGTTATCGTCACGTAGGTGATGCGGCGATCTCGTAAATCTTTTTTTCGATAACAGAAATCCTTATTTTCTAACGTTTTCGTAATGTTACTAACCGTTGCTTTTGTAACACCTGCTAGCTCTGCTAATCTCTTCGTTTCTATGGACTGCCCTATCCACAAATCATATAGAATGGAAAACGATGTCCAAGATAGATTGTATTCTGCCAAAACTTCGCGCTCCATTTTAATACGTAATCCTTGGGCAACACGATAAATATTCGTTACAACGGTAACTGCATCAACGTTCAATGAATCGATTGGTAGCTTCGTTAAGCGATTCATCGTCTCTTTCTCTTCAGGAAGCAGTTCTCCCTCTTCATTAATTGTATGAATCAGACACCCTCCTTAATTTTCATAATTGTTAGCTATGAAACGATATTAACAAGAAAAAGATGAGGATGCAAGAGTGAACTGAAAAAAGTTTTATACTTTTTCCATCCCCTCTTATATCCCTCAGGCGCCTTACTTCAAGTGGCAGTTCGCCTTCTATCTAGCTACAACCGCAATGACCGCCAGTATTCCTCCTAATATAATAAAATAACTCACCCGTTTGCTATTTTTGCTAACCTTTTTGGCGACATTCTTTGGAATACGGTCTCCTACATTGACCTTTCTTATTTGCTGCCAGACTAGCATTAAAAAAACAAGCCCTGTTACCATTAGCATTATTGCGATAATATTTACGAAATCATACCATTCCATTCAGCTATTCTCCTATTCAATTTGTTCGATATAATGCGCAACAACAGCTTCTGCCATTTTACATACCTTTTTGCGTAAAAACTGAGGCTCGACCACGAACATCTGATTAGAAAATCCAAGTATATACCTAATAGCTTCCTCTTCCGTATCAAAAGATAGCTTAACAAGCACCCAGCCTTCCTTATCGACCTCACTTATTTCAATAACTCTTACAAAGTGACTGGAATAAGATAGCTTCCCTATGATGAACTGAGTAACCTTCACCTGCACTTCATAGGTCGGTAATTCTTTAATAAAAGCCTCTGTTGAAGACTTCCAGTATTGAGCAATGTCAAAGCTCTTTGGTCGTTCAAATGTCTCGTTAATAGGAGAAGCCTGCTGAATTCGTGAAGCTCTATAATTTCGAATCTCACCATTCTCCTTTGATGCAATCAAATACCATCTGTTCCCCTTAGCAACTAATCCCAGTGGCTGTACAATACGTTCAATCGTTTGTCCATCTGCACGCTGATAGACCATATTTAATTTATGGTTCTTCCAAATAGATTGTTTAAGAGCTTCGAAAGATTTGAGCTTTTCTTTCTCGTTTCGCCATGAGCTTGTATCAATATAGATTCGATTCCATACTTCTTTTGCACCTTCACGATATACAGCAGGAAGTGAGGCTATTAGCTTAGTTCGCGCATCTTCTGATGTACGAGTTAGCTGTAAATCATCAAGTAATTGTTTTGAAGGTGAGACAAGCAAAGCATGAATTTCAGATTCCTTTAAGCCTGTTAAGTTAGTCTGATATCCTTCAAGCAATGACCAGCCACCCTTTTTGCCACGTTCAGCAACAACGGGAATGCCCGCACCACTTAGGGCATCCATATCCCTATAAATTGTTCGCTCGGACACGTCTAACCTTTCAGCTAATTCCTTCGCAGTTAACTGTCCTTGAGATTGCAGCAACAAAAGAATGGAAATTAATCGATCTCCTCTCATTATGATCACCTTGTATATGAATAGATTATATTCATTTAATTAAATATGACACTTGTTGTCAAGATTCAGACCTTATAATAAGAATACCTTACCAAGAAAGGATGAAAATAATGAAACCACTTAAAGGAAAAATAGCTCTCGTAACAGGAGGAAGTCGAGGAGCCGGCAGGTGCATCGCTCTAGAACTAGGTAAGGCTGGCGCAATCGTGTACATTACAGGACGAAGTGTTATAGGGAATGCAACTAATCAATGGCCTGGTACCATTGATGACACAGCTTCACAAATTAACGCTTCAGGCGGAAAAGGGATTGCCATACGATGTGATCATACAAATGATTCAGAAACAGAAGCTGCCATCGCAGCCATTCGCAAGGAACAAGGGAAATTAGATCTATTAGTCAATAATGTGTGGGGTGCACATGACCTCGGTGTTGAAGCAAAGCCTTTTTGGGAATTACCATTAGAGCATTGGGATACGATGTTCACTGCAGGTGTCCGTGCCCAACTAGCTACTAATCATTTTGCCATTCCATTACTACGTGAAAATCATGAAGCTCTCATTGTGCACACTACCTTTTGGGATCATAATAAGTACACTGGGCAATTTTATTACGATTTAGCAAAGCACGCTTTAGTAAGGATGGCATACGGACTCGCAACAGAATTAAAACAAGACAATATTACGGTACTTGCCGTTTCACCTGGTTTTATGAGAACCGAACTTGTCCTAAAGCACCATGGATCAGATGAGGACCATTGGAAAGAGTCAGAGGAGTTAAGAAGAACGGAATCACCATTTTATATCGGTCGTGGAATTACAGCATTAGCAAGCGACCCCCATGTTATGGATAAAAATGGACAGGTATTAAGAGTTGGTGATTTAGCAAGAGAGTATCGATTTACTGATATAGATGGACGTTATGTTCCACCGTTTACGTTGTAATTTCTAGACTTAGCTTTTAGTCTTTCCAGTTAAACTAAGGTGATAAACATTTTGCTTATCACCTCTTCCATATCTCTATCATTACGTCTTATGAAAATGAAGTGATTTTGCGATACTGTATTCTCTCGTATTACATCCACTTATCGTGGCAGCAGCCTTCCTCCACGCAAAAAACGATCAACCATTTCCGCCGTTTCCTTTTGATGATGAATCTCCTTATGGCCATACGGAAGAGTAGTGAAGTCTGTTAGCTCTGGAAAGTAAACAGAATCCACCTCGACACGTCCATCGTTCGCTTTATCAAGAAGACGTCCTAGCCATAGCTGATTTTTATTTCCGGCTATCGCCGCGATTTCAATTTTGTGATCATAACTAAATTGGTACGAGTCAATCTTTTCTTTTGTTAAAGACTTAATGGTCTTAAAAATTTTCGTGTATAGCTTCACCTTACTTGCAAGCATTGCCAGTTTATTGCCGTTGTTAGGTGTTGCGATTAAGACACAGCGTCCAATTTTATCAGTATAATTACGATTTGTAATAAGCTTACGTATAACAAGTCCACCTGTACTATGCCCAATAAGATGGACCTTCTGACCTTCAGAATTGTCGAGCTTGCTCATGATATCCTCTAATAATGCCGTTGCATCCTCAACATCCTGAAAAGTAAGCGGAAGCTCTGGCAACAAGCACGTATATCCAAGCTCCTCTAAATGGTGTTGCAGTGGCTTCATATCATTTGAATGCTTGTTAAAACCATGAATGAGCATTGCACGAATGACCGTCATCTCCTTTCACTCTTTGTTAGCACTTTCTCATCTCAGTCATCAATTTCAGAATGATAGACTGCTCAGTAGAACTTAATGACGCTTGATAATTTTCTCAGGAATCCCACCTACAACACCGTTATCTGGAACACCTTTTGTGACAACGGAACTGGAAGTAATGACAACATTATGTCCGACTGTCACACCAGGGTTAATACTCGCTCTTCTCCCAATACGAACAGGCTTCCCAAATTCAGCACCAGAAATTCTCTCTTCTACCTGAAGCGGATGCGTTGCCGTATAGATGTGAACGCCAAGTGCCACAAAGCAGTTCTCACCAATATTTTTCTTCTTTTCGTTTAAAACAGGTCGTTTTGATTAGGGCTCGGGACTGAAAAAGCGAATTCTATGATGTTGCACATAAAATTCGCTCAACTTTCTATATCTCATTCCTTACATTCGCTTCTTCAACCACTTTAACGCTAAATCAACCCAGACTTCACACTCTTGATTGATTTGTGCTGGATCATTCGCTGTCGTTTCATCACTTAGAGACAAACCATGTACTCCATTTTCGAAGACATGCAGTTCATACGGAACTTTCTGTTTTGCTAATGCCGTCGCAAAATTCAAGGCATTTCGTGCATAAACTAAATCGTCATCTGCTGTATGCCAAATAAATGTGGGTGGCGTTGCCTCCGTTACGAAGCGGACAGGACTTCTCCCTTCCAACTCCTCTATCGAAGGCTGTTCTTTTCCAAATACAGCTTGATTGGATACTCTCCAAAGCTCCCGTTTTCCTTCATCAACTTCTTTTTCCGCTTCTTCCTTCATGATCAAATAATCGGTCAGTGGATAACCTAGAATAAGGGCATTTGGCTTCAGTTGTTCATTGGAAGCTGATATTGGTTCCTGTAAAAAGGATTCATGCCAATGAACACCCATGCTTGCAACTAAGTGGCCCCCTGCCGAAAAGCCACATAAAACAATTTGATCTGGATCAACATTCCACTCATCCGCGTGCTCTCTCACCTTCGAAATGGCCTTACCTAAATCAAACAAGGCTTGCGGTAAGACAGGCTCTTCTCTTCCTTTTTGACTAAAATCCATTGTAAAGGTTGGGTAGTACGTCGTATAGCGAAGCACAAATGTTTGATATCCTGCCGTCATAAACCTCAAGGCAACAGGCTCCGCCTCCCTATCCGACGTCCCTAAATAAGCACCTCCAGGGCATATGATCACAGCAGGTCTCTTCTTATTGGGTTGCAGCTCTTCTGAATGCTCCCAAACATACGTCATTAATTTCGCTTCGCTTTCATCATTCCATAGTAATGTTTTTTTGTGGATCACTATACTCACTCTCCCATCTTTATCAATACTCGTTTATTTCTATGAGCGCCTATTCTATTCCTTTAATCTTTCACATGTTATCTCCCCTACACACCTATTCCTTCCACCTTCCCCTTCATCAGTCTAGCCCGTTTCCCTCTCGTCACAATATACAGTAGCACAACCAGCTCTACAGCCATCCCAAGTGACTGCGCCATCGCACCAATCATCCCGTTCCAGGCAGGAACTAGAATCGTCATACATACAGCAACGATAGATGTAATCAAGAGATTAGAAGATTGAGAGATCACCATGCTATTCGTTTGATTTCGCACCATTAAGATGCCATTGCAATAATCAATAAACGGAAACACAAGTGTCATAATCATAAATACTCTCAACGTATCAAGGGTCGCAAGCATCAGCCTTTCGTTCGCACCAAGAACATGCTCAACGACAAAGGGTCCAATTGGCGTAAAGCAAAACAATGCTAATACCAACGTTGGTATAAAACCGATCATCAACGTGAATTGCTTTACCTTTCTCGGATGATCCTTATAAAAAGTTAGTACGATCTGGTGGGTGTAGCTAAAAAAGCTTAAAAACAATTGCGCAACACTTAAAGCAAGTGCATAGGAAGCAATCGCCAGTTCAATCTCAGCTGTCCGTCCTAGAAAAATATTAATAACAGGACCAACCATAACGATAATGAGCGAGGATATAATAAGAGGGTAGTAGAAACGAAACACTTGTGATTTCCGTTCAATATGATGGGCGGGGTCTTTTTTCGTCATTTTCTTCACGAGAATTCGCCCTTCAATGAAGCTTACTAAACTCTCAATCATCATCCCAAATAAAAAAATATAGGCGCCCGTTTTCGCGTTAATGTAACCCGTTTGAATAAACACAAGAGATAATAAGTACATCCCAATTAAACGAATGACCATCCCAATCGTCAGCCATTTTGTTTGCCGATTTAAAATGATCACACCTTGAAACAGGCAACGAATAGCTGAAAAAAAGGTGACAATAATCAAAATTTGATACACATCAACAATCTGGCCGATCATCGCCGACTCCGCACCAAAAATATGAGCAAAGATCCACGTACCAATCGGTGTATAAGCAATCGTTGCCGATAAGAGCATAAGTGTTGCTACAACATAGACCGCAACCATTGACATCGCCTGAAAAGAAACACGATCGCGAACTAACGCTGAGCAGGCATTCCGTAATAACACACCAAGTCGCTCCATGATCGAAAACAAACTCATCGCAATCACATAACTAGCAATAATGACCTCTGCATCACTCGCCCGTGCCAACGTACCATTAATAATAATATGAGATAAGGTCACTAGGATGGCCGATAACCCTAATGGAACAAAAAAGGCTAATATTTTCGACGTCTTCAGCGTTTCCTCTGTTTGTATGAAAGAAATCCCCTTCTTTCTTCTAATCTAGACTGTTATTGAAATCGCTTACTATTCTATTATGCCACAAATAGACAAACATGAAAAAAGAATTACTTATATGGGCCCGTTAAGAGATACGGTCTATCATTTGTTCGAATGAGTAATAAGCGGTTCCTCATTCCTCTATTTTCTCCTCCTAGCTAGATCTCCATCATTTAATGAATCCTCATTCCTTTATTTCACCTTTTCCATTGTGCTCACTGCTCGTTTCGACCGAATAGCGGAACAGCGATTCCGCTATGACCTCTTTGACCTCGTTTCCACCTGTTTAAAGGAATGAGTATTCCCTTTTCCTCACGTAATGGAAAAAGTTTGGTTTCTAACTTTTTTTGGTGTCCTTTACGCAATGTGCAAACCGTCTCCTATTTAAAAAGCCTGATAGAGTGAATTTCTCCTATCAGGCGAGCAATGGGTGAAGCTATTGCCAATCAAATGTATTTCCTTTGTCTTCTTTTATAGGCCAAGTAGAATTTTATTTAGTACTCTTTTGCGTTGATTGAATATACGTAACGATTTCCTTCACAAGTCGCTCTGCATTAACGCTCACGTCTTGATCTAGTCCTTTATCATGTGCATCCTCTAGTATTCTCTTTAAATCATCCTGAGACAATTCAATGTTCATATTTATCTTTCTCCTTCTTATGACAAGCATTCACTTCACATTAGAGAATACCCTCAATGGAGATACGTTAAACCTTACCCTCAAAAGATCCAAATAAGAATGGAAACAGTAAAGCAATACACAGCAAAATATAAGAGCTTTCCAGACGTCACCACGTCAATAAGCAGCTTAATTGCGAAAATCGATACGATCAATGAAGTTAGAAAAGCAATCACGTACAACCACAGCAAATCATTATACACGATTACTTCATAGATCGTCGTCGATTCAAGTACAAGGCTTCCAATACTAACGGGAATCGATAAAAAGAAAGAAAACTTCAATGCCGTTTCTGCTTCGATCTTTCTCGCTAGTGCCGCGACAATCGTCGCACCTGAACGGCTAATGCCTGGTGCTAGCGCTAGCATTTGGGCAAGCCCTACGATCACTGCATCAAAGATCGTAATGCCACCATCCGTTTTATGCCCACGCAAATTACGGATAAGCCATAAGGCAATCGCGGTTATCATTAACGAAATTGCTACATAACGAAGCGCTGTTAATTCTCCACCAAAGAAATCACGAAGTAACCCACCAATGACAACGGCCGGAATCGTCCCAATGATTAACAAGCACGCTAAACGAAACGATTCATAATGCTTTTGATTACGAGCTCGTACATATTTGACCACGTCAGTCGTTAATTCGATCAAATCCTTACGATAGACGATAAATACAGCCAGTAGGGATGCTCCATTCAGAAATACCTCAAAATGAAGATCAGGTACATCAACTCCGAAGTAATGCGATACAATGCGTAAATGACCACTTGATGAAACAGGTAAAGGCTCAGTCGCGCCTTGAACAATTCCAAGAAATATGTATTTAAGCACCTCAATGAATTCCATAGTGAACTCCTTTTTTAAATCAAAATCATCTGTAAGTGTAGCATACAGGAGTCACGTTTGTAGATATAGACAAAAAATATGATAAAATTGTCAAAGAAAAAGAGATAGAAGGTGATGGCAATGAATCTATTAGAAAAAAGCTATACATTTCTCATTTTAGCCGCTGTCATCATCGGTCTTGGCGTCGGACAAATTAACGGCATACATCTATATGCTGAAGCTGCGATCACACCGCTTTTAATGCTGATGCTTTATTTGACGTTTTTAAACATTCCGATTGCCGATATGACAAAAGCGTTTCAAAACATTCGCTTCACCTATACATCGATCATCATTAATTTTGCATGGACGCCGCTTTTAGCATGGGTGCTTGCCCTCACCTTTTTAAGCGATCATCCAGCGTTAATGATCGGCTTCATCATGCTTATGGTAACACCTTGTACGGATTGGTACTTAATTTTCACAGGAATAGCAAAAGGGAATGTCGCCTTGTCGACAGCCATTCTACCATTAAACTTACTTTTACAAGTCATCTTACTGCCTTTTTACCTGTTTATCTTCGCCGGAACATCTGGGACGATTGAGCCTTCTCTTTTACTTAAAAGCCTTGTAGTCGTATTAGTACTTCCACTAGCACTCGCATTCGGAACGAACCTTGTATTAGGAAGGAAGCCAGTCTTAAAAACAAAGCTACTACAAACGCTAAGCGTCTTTCCCATGCTCTTATTAAGCCTAGCAATCGCTTCCTTATTCGCTGCACAAGGCTCCTTACTATTCGAGCACCTTGACATACTATGGCTACTCATCCTTCCGATTCTTTGCTTCTTCATCATTAATTATGTCATTAGTCAAAGAATTGGGAAATGGATTGGCTTTGTAACAGCTGACCGCGTAAGCTTAAGCTTAGCGACATTAGCCCGAAATTCTCCGATCGCCCTTGCGATAGCGATAGCCGCATTTCCGAATGAACCACTCATTGCCCTCGCGTTAGTGATTGGCCCATTGCTTGAATTGCCTATTCTGGCTATTGTGACGCAAATGTTGATGATGAGAAAGCATTGAATAGCTGCATCTCACTTTTTCTTCGGTATCCTTCATTTCTTAAATACGCCGTCCCTTTATCATTCGAGATAGCGTATTTTATCTTCACAATAATAGCACACAAAGAGTCTTCCAATTCTTTGTGTGCTAAACAATCCTTACCCCTTCACCGCACCAGACGTCAAGCCCCCAACAATATGCTTCTGTCCTATAATAAAGACAATCAATACGGGGATCGATGTTAGCACGATATTCGCACTCACTAAATTCCACTGTGCGCTAAACTGCCCAAAGAAGTTAAACACAGCTAACGTCACTGGCCACTTATCTACAGAGTTAAGGAAATAAAGTGGCGCTGTAAACTCATTCCAGACATTCATGAAATTCAAAACAAATATTGTTACGAGCACCGGCTTCAATAATGGCAATATAACACGATAAAATAAACTAAATGCATGGCAGCCATCAATGACCGCCGCTTCATCAAGCTCGCGCGGAATATTCCGCACAAATGCGTAAGCAATAAATAATGAAATCGGTAGTCCCATTCCCGTGTATAGCAGGATCATCCCCCAATGCGAATTAATTAATCCAAGCGTCTTCATTACATTCATTAACGGAATATAATTAAGTGGCAGGGTAATCCCTAATATAATGAAGAAATAAATCGCCTGATTGAGCTTTGAAGGATTACGCGCTAACACAAAAGCTGCAAACGCAACGAGAATGACTAAGATCGATGTACTCACAACCGAGTGTAAAATACTATTAAAAAACGATACAGCCAAGTTCCCACGTTCAAACACGATCGCGTAGTTTTCGAACATCCACTGTTCTGGCAATCGCAATGTCAGAACAGTCGCCTCTGCATCCGTTTTAAAAGAGTTAAGCAAAATAACAGCAAACGGAAGAATCACAATAATGCTTAGTAGCCAAGCAACGATATTCAGTAGGATTGATACTCCTTTTTTTGCTTTCATTTAGTATTCCACCGCCTTTTTGTTCATCGTACGAATAATGAAGAAGGAAACAACAACCATGATGACAAATAGTAACGTTGACAAGGCACTTCCTAAGCCCCAATATCCTTTTGCAAACGCCGAATAGACAGCTGTGTTAATCACGTCTGTTGCATTCCCTGGTCCACCGTTCGTTAAGACGTATATGATATCGAATACACGTAATCCATACGTAATGTTCAATACCGTCGTAATTGTAATCGTGGGCAAAAGCATCGGCAATGTAATCGAGAACAAGCGCTTGAAAAAGCCTGCCCCATCGATTTCTGCCGCCTCATAGTAATCGTTCGGAATGGCAAGTAATCCCGCAATGAAGAGAACCATAATATAGCCCATTCCCTTCCACGTATCAACGGCCATCACGGACGGCATGGCCCACGCTAGCGAACCTAACCAATCCATCGCCAAAAAATCTAAACCAATAGAACGTAACGTATTATTGACAAAACCGAAATTCGGATCTAGCAAACTTTTAAAAACCAGTCCGATAATTAAAAAGGACAGCACTTGCGGAGAAAAAATGACCATTCGGTGGAAATTTGCTGCCCGTACCCCATTAACTAGCAGAATCGCAATTAAAAGTCCTAATACCGTCTTGGCGATCGACGTCACAAGCGTGAACACAAATGTATTTTTAATGAACGTCATATACACTTGATCCCCAAATAAAATGGTCCGATAATTGTCCAAACCAATGAAATTTTTAATATCCGAATAACTATTCCAATCTGTAAATGAATAATAAATCCCCATAAAGGAAGGCAATACAATAAAGATAAAATAAATGACAATCGCCCCAAGCGAAAAATACCACGGATACAGCTTATTTCGATTCAATCCTCTCACTCCTTCCAAATCTTTGCTGACGATGAATGAAACAACGATAGTAAAGGTCTCTTTTTTTATTCGTTGTAAGCAACTCGTTCTTGCAGGAGCACTAATAAGTTTGATTTTTAACTTTTTTGGTGCCACCGTACTCACTAAAACAGCTATCATCGTTTTCAGGGGTGTTCCAAAAGGTAAATACCTCTTAGGACACCCCCCTTTGCTTCATTTAATCCCAAGCAGGGTCTTGCTGAACTTTTGCTAGTTCTGCTCGCCGATTGTCAATATTCTCAAGGATTTGCTCTGGAGTAAGTGCTCCGGCAAACATACCAGAAATGTCTTTTCCAATATCCATCCACTGTGGGTCAATATATGTGACAGCCGCTTGCATAACGGTTCCTGAATCTAAGTTTTCTTCGTATTCAATATAATCAGGTGTTAGCTTCGGTTCAATTTCTGGCCAGCTGATCGTTAAGTTTCCTTCACCACCGTCAAAGAAACGTTGAATGTTTTCATTTTTCGTCATCCAGCGGAAAAACTCACGAATTTCCTCTTCATGCTCGCTATTCTGATTCCCAAACATAGCCGCTGATCCACCTGGGTTCACACCAATTGTTTGGTTATCGCCCCACGGCATAACGAAAAATCCAATATTACCGTCCATTTCAGGATGAGCATCAATAATTTCTTGCTCAGTACCAGGAACTCGTAGAATCATCGCTGCTTCTTCACGACCGAACGCATCTAAGCCTGCTTCTACTGTATTCGAGATGAAGTTCTCACCGTAATAGCCCAAATCAGCAAATTCATTCACCTGCTCGATCACTGTCTTTAAGTGATCCATCTCAGCTACGAGCATCTCATTGTTATTAAGCTTCTCATAAGTGCCTGGCTCTACATTCTCATAATGTGGACCAATTTCAAATAAAGGTAGCACTTGGTACCAGCCACTTCCTGGCGCTTGCCAAAATGGAATAACACCTGTTTCATGAATCGCACCAGCGACGTGCTTAAATTCCTCATAGGTTGTTGGAATTTCCAACCCTAAGTCTTCAAAAATACTCTTATTGTAATAGACATACCAAATCTTTCTTGGTGCATACGTTACGCCATAGACTTTATCGTTATAGCTAACGGATGGTAAAATTTCTTCATCCATCCGACTTGCAAACTCTTCGTCTGTTAAGTCAAGGGCATTATCCTCAGGTCTTAAGTTCGCATTTAAACTTAAAGGATCGACATCTAAATTAATAATATCTGGCGCTTCTCCTGTTGATAATTTCGCTCGAATTAAATCACGCCACTGGGCATCTGGTACGACTTGAAAATCAATCTTAATACCTGTTTCCTCTGCAAAATCCTCAGCCATCTCTTGCATAATCCCTGTTCGAGGAATACCAGATTGATGCGTTCCAAACGATAATGTCACATCTTTACGCTCTTCTTCACCTGTTGAGTCATCACTTGAGCCACATGCTGCTAGAACGATTAATAATAAAGCCGACATCATAAGTGCAATCCATTTTCTTTTCATAAGGTTATTGAACCCCCTGTGTTTTTGATTTACTATTATCTAGAACGGCGCCGCCTACTAAATTAAGAATACGCTTACATTCATGTTTGCTCAATAGACAAAAACGGCCTATCGTTTGCACTTTTTAGAACGGTATAACCATAGGAGGAACAAAGATGTTACCGCTTACTCATCAAACGCTACAGTCACGCTTATTTAACTATTATTCACTCTTCTTTTGTATCGTTTTATTTCTAATTGCGGCCATTTTGTTCACCGCCTTATACAATTACAATCGCAATAATATAGCTGAGCAACAACAGCAATTGAGCCGTTCGATCTCACATGCGATTGATCAAGAGCTAGAGAAAATAAACAATTTCTCAATGAACATCGTCTACTCAAATTTAGTAAAGGAGCATTTCAATAATGATCTCACTCCCATTTCTGAGGAGTATGAAGGTGGCATATTAATTGACCTTGAACGATATGAAAGCACGACAACACTAATCGATGTCATTCTTGCCATTATTAGTAGCTCACAAACAGCGAAGCAAGCGAACATTTACGATTTTGACGGCAAAATGCTCGGAGCTGGTCTTTTTAATGGTGAACTTACAATCGACGTCATAAATCGTACATGGTATCCAGAAACAAAAGCAAAAGACGGATTTAAGCATATAAGTCTCGTTCGTGAAGAGGAGCTCCCATATTCGATTAAACAGCATTCGACAAATCCAACATACGTTGCGCTAACAAGAGTGTATAAAGATCGTCATTATGTCGAACAAGGGATTGTTGAAATTTTACAAGGGGCACATACGGTCTTTCATTCGATTCACAATACGATGAACGCTAATGAACAAATTGATATTTATGTCGTTAACGAAAGCGGCACTTTTTTTTACCCTTATGAACAACAATCAGATTCCTTTTATGGAGATGACTATTTGAATATCATTCATCAGCTTCAGCTACAAGAGGATAAGACTCATCACATTACGAGTCCAGCTGACCATAGTAAACAATTAATGATCCATACGTCTTCTGCCGATACAGGGTTAAGCATCATCATTGTTCAAAATCAAAAGGAGCTCTACGCCTTTTTGAATCGAGTGACCTATTTGTTCGCCATCATTTTCATTGTTGCACTCGGGGTGATTCTTTGGATTTCCTTCATCGTTTCCAAACGAGTGACTCAACCATTGAATCAATTAACGAAAAAGATCAAGCAAATGGATCTAACTAATTTATCCAACACGAATGATCTCCATACTGAAAGCTTTTCGATCGGCGAAATCGACACATTAAATCGTTCATTTCACGCGATGAATCAAAAGCTATCTCATTCCCTCGATGAGCTACTTATTGCCCGTTCACAGGAAATGGATGCGAAATTTCTCGCCCTCCAGTCACAGATGAATCCACATTTCTTATACAACAACCTTTCGAACATTAGCGCAATGGCGGAGGCTGGAATGGATCATGAAATTGTAAAGCTTTGCGAGAATATGTCTTTTATGCTGCGATATATAGCTACAGAGAGCAAACAAGGTGTTCCATTACGAGACGAATTAAATTATACGAAGCACTACCTAGAATGTATGGACATTCGTTATGAAGATCAGCTTATCTATACCTTTGATATCCCAGACGAAATGAACACAATTATTGTTCCGAAATTGTCGATTCAACCACTCGTGGAGAACTCGATTAAGCACGGGTTACATGTCCCACCCCCTTGGCATATTACGATCACTGGCCAACAAACTGATACAAGCTGGTCCATCACGATTACTGATAACGGTCCAGGCTTTGACCCTGATATTATAAGCCAGCTTCAAGCCTTTCTTACTGAAAACAAGCTTCGTGCGTTACCGCAGCTTAGTATTAACGGAATGGGCTTAAAGAATGTCATAACGAGGTTGAAGTTCATGTACGAACAAGAATTGAATGTAAATATCCAAAACAAAAAAAATGGAGGAGCAATGATTACGATCAGCACCTCCACCCACGAAAGAAAAAGGGAGGAATGAAGGATGACAACTAAATTCAAAGCGATCGTCGTCGAGGACGAAGCATTAATAAGACGCAGCATCACGAAAAAAGTTCACGAACTAAACGAGACGATCCAAGTCGTTGGTGAAGCCATGAACGGAAGAGAGGCTTTAACTCTCATTGAAGAGCACCTTCCTGACCTTGTTTTAACTGATATTCGCATGCCAATGATGGATGGTCTTGAGCTTGCCAAGCAGCTATTTTTCGGCTATCCGCATATTAAAGTGGTCATTATAAGTGGTCATCACGAATTTGAATACGCACGCCAAGCCATTGCCTTTCAAGTGAATGAATATTTGTTGAAACCAATCGTCAATGAGGAGCTCGGTGCCACCTTATCTCGAATCGAATTACAATTAAAAAATGATCTTGAGTCCCTAGCTCATGTCGTAAATTCCTTAGCTGGCTATGATCCTGAGGAGCTTATCGAAACGATTAAGCTTTATATAAAAAATCACTTTCATGAGGACTTATCATTAAAGGACATCGCAGCTCAGCTTAATTTTTCTACCGATTATTTAAGCAAAGTTTTCAAAAAACATACTGGAGAAACTCCGATTAAATATTTAACTCGTCTTCGCATTAATGAAGCGAAGCGACTTCTCACGACAAACGTAAACATGGATATTAAAACTGTCGGTAAGCTCGTCGGATATCCGGATCAGCACTATTTCAGTCGTGTCTTTAAAAATAATACGGATTATTATCCAAGTGAGTATAGAGAACGTTAAAAAAGTGTAAGAGCCATTACAGTACTATACACTGCAATGGCTCGCACATTCACTACTGGCCTGGATGATTAAAAAAAGTCTCAGAATAAAGCTCTGCTAACTCTTCATCAGCTCTTTCTAAAATAGTATATAAATAATCCCAATCATTCTTAGGCATTTGCCACATTAAACCGATAATTGTTACATCTCTCTCCCTAAGCTCATTCATGATAAGTGCAGAACCATTAATATCATCTCGATTAAAATTCATACCAGCAAAAGTTATTTCATCCCCATCACTAATGAAATGAAACTCCCATTCAAAAATACGCTCTTTCCTTCCATACATACCAGCCATTGTTCTTACGTTCGAATCAATAAATGTATATCGAATCTCTTCCCACTCAATGGTTGTATTAGAATGAAATACACTATTACTATGTATCGAACGTTCATCTACATATTGGTATTCATTCATGAGCAATATATTAACCACTACAAATACCATAAGCATTATTAAAAAAGATCTCCATCTACTTATCCACTGTTCACCTTCACCCCAAAAGTAACATCGAGTAAATACGAACCATAAGTAAAAACAGAGGATATACGTTAAAATTTGTGTGTAAAATGAAGTATATGGTTTGGAATAAATCGCTTCTTCAGGAATAAACCAGCTAACCTTCATTTGAAAAATAAACTCCATCACTAAAAAGACACACATAAATAAAAAGGCGCTCACATACACCTTAAACCAATTATTCTCATACCACCGTTGTTCCTTCTCCTTTAAAATTAGCACACCAACAATACAAAAGATCAGCGATGTGGGCAATATGACCCATTGATTGTCTCCTCCCCTAAACCAAATCAGATAAGCTATAACGACAACTATCCCACCGAAGGTCTTCCGATTAATCTCCACTTCTATACCCTCCAACCACTCCTTATTCTTTTATGATTATAGTACAGAAGACAACGCGGATAGTATAGGATCATTTTCCTTTTTACAGAAATGTGTAAAACCTAAAAGAGATCATATAATAGAAACGCTTTATGCTTTAGGTACAATGGAAAAGGGGGTATCCCAAAAGGTACATCTGGACCTTTTGGGATACCCCTGAAAAAATGTACGGAGTCGCTATATTTTTTCGTGTTATGAGAAGTCGTTTCTCCTTTCGAGGTGAATAGAGCTAAGCTCCATCGTTATTCCTTACATTTGAAAGCAGTCTTCTCTCAACGATCTATTGTACATTCACTCTTCGCTTACGTTTCCTTAATAACAAAAATGTCAATCCTACAAACAATAATCCTAATCCAAGGAACATGTAATTAAATAGAGCAGTAGCTGTATTAGGTAATTCCTTATAATCTTCAAGCCCTTCGCTAGCCTTGATTAATTCAGCTAACGCCTGATCTATTTCTAATTGAGTGGCATTAGGGTCATTTAACACGTCCAGCGCTCTGCTTAATGCTTCTTGATAGCGTTCCCAGCTTTTACTCGTGTAATCAGAATTGTTTAACCCTTTCGCATAATCGACAGCTTCTTGAAGTGCGGTTTTGTCGACAGTTAATGCTTGTCGCGCAGCTTCTAGGTCAGCTCTTGCTTGATCGATCTCCTCTTGTGTAGATGCCGGATTATTCAACACTTGCTTAGCAGCCTCTAAGGCTTGTACGTAACGAGCCCAGCTCTCTTTCGAATAATGTGCTTCATCGAGCGTTTCTGACTGTGCTACTTCTTCTTTCAAACCTTGCTTATATACAAGATTCTTATAAGCCTCTTCAAGATTCGCCAGAGCTTGATCTACTTCATCTTGAGATGCTTCTGGATCTGACAGTACATTTCTTGCATGTTGTAACGCTCGGTCAAAATCATTCCATGAATCACCGGTATATGCAGAATCTTGTAATCCTCTATTTGCAATACCTTCTTCTAATTGAATAAGTGATTCCTTATCAACAACAATAAAGCTATGATATTTTGTAACATCTGTACGACCTTCTTGTGATGATGTCACTTCTACCTGATATTCACCTGGTTCAAGCTTCTCTAGAACTTGATACGACCAAGTTCCATCTGGGTTGATGATTAAATCATCTTGATTGACGACCATTCGTTCTCCGTCTGGCGCAATAATAGTAATAACCGCATGATCTGCATCAGGATCGACAGTACCTCTTATCGCTGGAGTCGTATCATTTGTGATGCCATTCGGTCCTTCAATTTGCAGAGCTTGACCGAAGCTATCGTATGCAGCAAATTCAAAATTAGCTACTGCCGTTCCGTTTTCTTCATCACCAATGAGATTGGAGCTACCAGCTTCTTCATCGTACAACACTTGGATATCTGCATCACTTGAAAGCTGTGTGCCATCAGCCAAAGTAAGCTTTAACTGATTTGACTTCCCTTCTTGATCTAAGCCAATTCGTTCAACAGCGATCACTTCGACTAATTGTCCATCAACAGTAACCGTAAATCCTGCTGTTAAATCGGCATTTTCATCTATAAAAGTTACATTCTTTCCAAACTCGACAATGATTTCACCGTGTCCATGGAGAAACTTTGCATCTTCTGCAATAGGTGCATGCTTCTCTAATCCCTCTCGCGCTACTCGTAAATCTTCTAACGCTTGATCTACTTCATTCTGTGAAGCTGTTGGATTATTTATTACTTGTTGCGCATTTTCTAATTCTCTAACAAAATCATCCCATCCTGATCGATAATCATCTTCTTCAAATTGAATGACTTCATCAAGTACTTCTTGAAGAACGGATTTATCAACCACTGTGAATGATTCTTCCTTCACAACTGCAGAACGACCTTCTTTTGTTGCTGTCACAACTACTTGATAATCACCTAAATCAAGTGGCTCCAAACCTGCCCACTCGCTATCAGATACCGTCCACGTGCCATCCTCTTTATTGACTATAGCAAGAATCTCCGTCACAACGTTCCCATCTGCGTCAACGATATCAACCTTAACAGAGTCTACTTCCCCGTCTACTGTACCATTAAATGACGGCGTTGAGTCATCTGTGTTACCAGTCGTTCCTTCAATTTGAAGCGCTGCCCCAAATTCATCCGTCGCAGGAAAATCTCCCTGAAAATCTCGAACTGGTCCTGGATTGTCTTCTTCAGCACCAATTAAGTTGCTACCTGCTAATTCTTCATTGTATGCAACAGTGACTTTCACATCACTATCTAACTCCTCATCAACAGTTAATATCACGTTAACACCATTAGCGACTGCATTTGTAACTGTTAATTGACGTTCATGTTCACCTTCGCCTACTGTTACAGTAAATCCATCTGTCGTATTTTCCAAATTTGCAAACACAACACTTTTATCAAATTCAATCACAAGCTCATTTGAACCATGTTCAAAGCTTGCAAAATGTTCTACTGGAGACACTCTAACTAAACCATCTTTTGCATTTTGTAATTCACTTAAAGCCTGATCAATAGCTGCCTGGTTCGGATTTGAACCACCTGCATTAGCTATTTCGTCTAAAATATCTTTTGCATTTTGAAGTGCTTCTGAAAATGCAGGATCACGATCTGATGAATCACTATCCCACCCTGACTGATACTCGGATTCAACTAAATCCTTCACTACATTATAGTAATCTTCTAATTCAGCATAATCGACAAACGTAAAATTCGTCACTTCTACATCAGATGTTGCGCCACCCTTAGATGCAGTAGCTTCTATCGTGTACTCCCCTCGTATCAAATCATCAGCAAGCTCAATAGACCAAGCGCCATCCTCTTCTACATTTGCTGGACCATTGTAGACTATATGACCTTCAGGACTAGTAACGACTACATCTACAGATGAACCTGGTTGCGTCGTACCTGCAATCCCTTTTTGCGTTGGATGATAAATGAATTCACCATCTTCGGGTCCAACAATCTCTAAATCAGATGTTAACTCTGCACTTGCCTCCTCTTGCGTATTCATTTTAATAACAAGCTCACTATCTACTAATTCAACACTTCCATTGTTGGCATCTGTTAACTCAATGTTAACTGGACGGTCACCACTGTATTCCGTATTCTGATAATAGACAAGCTGAGCAATCGCCTCTACCACTTCTGTAGAAACTTGACTACTAACAACACGGACATTATTAATACGTAATTCTGCACCTAATGCTCGGCCACCTGTTCGATCAAATGAACCAGCTACAAAACGGAATTTATAATTTCCGGTTTCATCAACAGTTCCATTCGTCGTTGTCCAGTATTGATCAAAGCCTCTACCATACATCAATAAACTAACGACCTCTTCCGTATTAGCATCTAGAAGAAACCCATACACTTCATAATCGTCATGTGTACTCGTATTCGATGTCGTTCTCGCTCTCCAATCAAAGTACAATTGATCGCCTGCATTCGCATAAAACGCACTACTTGTTGCCTGTACAGCAAAAGCTGATGTCTGCGCAGAAGACGTTGAATCGTTCACTAGTCCTCGTTGAAATCCTAATTTTAAATAATTTCTACTTTCAGGCTCATCATCATTAGGATCATTCGCTATAAAAACGCCTCTGTATAAATTATTTATATCTCGAATATCAAATTGGGTCGATTCTGAACCTTCATAATTAGGTCTCCCACCTGTCCCATCATACCTTACATCCGTTATGTACGTATAATCTGGGCCAGAGACCGTATATGGTGGTCCACTGTCTGAAATTTGCGTGTACGGTCTCCCTTGTGTTCTAGAAGCCAATTCACCTAGAATAATAGGTTGATAGGATTCATAGGTTACATGTTCATTAGGATAGATATCCCAATCAGGGACATAACCAGTGTGTCCAACTTGCTCAAAGTTCCCATTCGGTAATGGTGTAGACAAATCAATTTGAAGTGGACCCGCTTCCCCGTTATTTATACGATTAACAGAAGCAATCGGAGCACCATCTAGAAGGATTTCTCCATTCGCATTAATAGTAATCGTCTTGATTTCTCCATCCACATCAACTGTCGTCGTAGCACCTTCTGGGATAACTAACTTATCCGTACCCACATATGGTTCTTCAATACGAAAGATTAGTTTCCCCTCAGCTAATGACGGAGTAGCGACTTCACTAATTTGAAAATTAGGAGCCACTTGTACCTCATCGCCAATAAGCGGATTGTATTCAATGTCTTCTAATTCAGCAGCCAATACTGTTTGACCACCGAATCCAGGTACGACTATTCCCAAAATTAAAATAAAAATCATAAAAATGACCATTTTGGACTTGTAGCGCCTCATTTCCGTATCACTCCTTCTCGTTCAAATTTTGATTAACTCCTCCAAAAGCCTTAGACTTTTACTCTAAGGACGGAGCAGCCACCACCTTTTTAGTATAGAAGGATCACATTCACAATAACTAAACAAAAACGACATAAATAGGCATAAATTAATAGTTCTTTATAATGACTTTGTCGGTTTTTGCTGAATATAGAACTCTATTTTCATTTAAAATGATTATATAGTCCTATTTTTTATATTTGTATAGATTTCTGACTATTATACTTTTATCATATTCATTACTTACTCTTTAGGAGATTGCTACAAAACGATTCCATAAATAGTTTTGTAGTAGGTTATCATTATATCAATATAGAAATATGTATTTTCGCTACACGGAACGATATTCTTTCGAACTAGCAAATGCGTACTATGTATATCCATTAAATTTATATGTTCATTACTGAAAAACTATCTAAAAAAAGGAGAATATAATATGAATGTTTGTTTGTTTGATGATGAGCCATTAGCATTAACGTTTTTAGAACGGAAATTAGCTAAATTAAAATATATTAATATACTTTTCAAATCAACTAAACCTTCGATCGAGGATAAGAAGAAGCTATTAGCTGAAGCCGACTTAGTTTTCTTAGACATCGAGATGAGAAAAGTAAATGGTCTCGTTCTTGCAGAAAAGATACTTCAAGTTAACCCTTCTATTAATATTGTCTTTGTCACTGCGCACGACCAATATGCAATTGAAGCCTTTGAATTGAATGCCTTAGATTATATACTAAAGCCTGTCTCCCCTGAACGATTAGAAAATACAATTCAACGAATCGAAACACTCCCTTCAACTTTAAATAAAACAAAATCAGATTCTACTAGTCCACTTAGAATAAATGTATTAGGTGATTTTAAGGTACACTATTCTCATTCCTACAGCTTTGAAAAGATTACTTGGAGGACAAGTAAATCCAAGGAATTATTCCTGTATCTACTTCAACATGAGGGGAAAACAGTCTTAAAATCGCAAATTATTGACGTATTATGGGGACAGCACAACCTAAAGAAGGCTTATTCTAACTTGTACATGAGTATTTACAATATTCGCAAAACCTTTGGGTCATTTCAAAATTATATAGTCGTATCTAATGTACATGAAGGATATTTACTAGAATTAAAAAACGTTATATTAGATAAAAATGAATGGAAACGAAAATTAGAAGCAGCTCCTTCAATCACCAATAGTACTCTTGAGATTTATGAAGACATTATGTCCTTGTATTCAGGGTCTTATTTAGTAACAAATGATTACATATGGCTAGAGAATGAAAGGTTTGAATTAGAGGAATTATGGCTTCATCGTGCCAGACTTATTGCAAATTGTTATATGGAAACCAATGATTTAGAAAAAGCCGTTCACTGGTATTTAAAAATACTTGAAATCAGACCTGAAGATGAACAAACATCCTTTTCCTTAATGAAAACATACGCAAGCTTAAACTACCGAATGTTTGTCGACTACCAATATCAACAATTATCGAAAAGTTTATCTAATATGAACTTAGAAATAGATCCAGTTATTAGCGATTGGTACTCACGGTGGAAGCAACAATACTAATGCGCAAGGCCTATAAGAGATGATATAATAATTGCAAACAGGAAATGGAGGGATTTCCATTGGTGGATAAGCATGCCATAATAGCCTGTCTTGTTGAAAGAGTTTCCCCTATTTTCATTGTTCTGTTTGGTTCTGCAACGAATGGATTTTTCCGAAACGACAGTGATATTGATATTGCTTACTTAAGCGAAACGTCTTTGACTAATTATGAACGCTTTATGCTTGCACAAAAATTAGCGTCACAACTTAATCGCGATGTGGATCTCATTGACTTGAAAGAAGCAAGCATTGTCTTTCGAGTTGAAATTATCCAATCAGGCAAAATCATTTACTGCTCAGACGAGACAAAGCGAATGTGGTATGAAATGAGAGCGCTCAAAATGTATGCAAAACTGAACGAAGAACGCAAACCCGTTTTAGATACAATCAACGAAAAGGGGACTATATATGGAGAATAATGTCATATTAAACAAAGTAAGTACTGTGGAACGCTGCCTAACACGAATTAAAGACGTTTATGGCAACGATCCTAACAACCTAACAGATTTGACCAAACAAGATTCCATTGTTCTCAACTTACAAAGAGCTTGCGAAGCGTGTATTGATTTAGCGATGCATATTGTTGCAACGAAGCAGCTAGGTATTCCACAAAATAGCCGTGATGCCTTTACCATCATCGAACAGGAAGGCCTCATACCTTCATCATTATCCCATCGTATGAAAGCAATGGTAGGTTTTCGAAATGTAGCTGTACATGATTATCAAGAAATCAACATTCAAATTTTAGAGAAAGTGATTGAGAATCATTTAGTTGATTTCACCTCATATACGAAAGCAATCCTTGCTCATAAATAATATCCACCTAGAGGAAAAAAAGCATCCCATAAGGTCAGCATTGACCTTACAGGATACGTCCTCTTACAAAAGGGAACTGAAAAAATTGATTTGTAACTCTTTCGGTACCACCTTACAACGTAACGACAATCGTACTTTCACCTTTTGCAGGAGTTAAGCTTATACCAAGCTCTCTATCCTCAGCTGTTGCTCCAGTCACACCTGCTACACGATTCACACCACGTAACGTAACCGTATATGGCTTACTGGCTCCTGTAACCGAGATCGTAATCGTTTCTCCTTCTCGTGTTGCTGTAAACGATACTTCCTCCTCACCTTGCTCAGCGTAAACAGTCGTTTCCGCTTTGTTTCCTGCTTCAAGCGCAAATAGCTGGAAGTCGACGTGATCAGCGAAATCATAGTCAGGCTTCGTATCATTGTGACCAACCGCAATGACAGAGTTCGGGCGAACAAAGAGTGGCACACTTAAATAATCATGGTGCTCCTGCTTCCACGCTCCTCCTTCAATCGTACGACCTGTTACAAAGTCCGACCACGTTCCTTCTGGTAAATAATATTTAGCGATTCCTTTTTCATTGAAGATTGGCGCTACAAGTAAAGACTGACCTAACATGTATTGACGATCAAGCTGATCACAATTCGGATCATTCGAATATTCAAGTACCATCGGTCGCATCATCGGAATTCCTTTTTGTGAGGACTCATTGGCCTCACTGAATAAATATGGCATGAGCTGACATTTCAGCTTCGTGAAGTGACGGACGACATCAACGGCTTCCTCATCATATAACCACGGAACACGATATGATCTACTTCCATGGAGACGGCTATGACTCGATAATAAACCAAATGCGGCCCAACGCTTATACACATCCGCCGTTGCTGTGCTTTCAAAGCCTCCAATGTCATGACTCCAATAGCCAAACCCTGACATTCCTAACGACAACCCACCACGTAAGCTCTCCGCCATCGATGCGTACGTTGCCGTACAATCTCCTCCCCAATGAACCGGGAATTGCTGACCACCAGCCGTTGCTGAACGAGCGAATAATGCAGCTTCCCCTTTGCCAAGCTTCTCCTCTAGCACATCAAAGACGACTTTATTATAGAGGAACGTGTAATAGTTATGCATCTTCACTGGATCAGAACCGTCATGGTAAACGACATCTGTCGGAATACGCTCACCGAAATCTGTCTTAAAGGAATCGACACCCATATCAACAAGATCACGTAGCTTATCCGCATACCATTGGCACGCTGCTGGATTCGTGAAATCGACAATTCCCATTCCAGGCTGCCACAAATCCCACTGCCATACATCACCATTTTCTTTTTTAATGAAATAGCCATTCTCCTTCGCTTCCATAAACAAGCTAGAACGCTGTGCGATATACGGATTAATCCAAACACAAATCTTCAAGCCCTTCGCCTTCAAGCGCTCAAGCATCTGCTGAGGCTCAGGAAAGATACGGTCATCCCACTCAAAGTTACACCATTGGAATTCCTTCATCCAGAAGCAATCGAAATGGAACACATGTAGCGGCAGGTCACGCTCTGCCATTCCATCGATAAAGGAATTAACTGTGTCCTCATCATAATCTGTTGTAAAGGAAGTCGTCAGCCATAACCCAAACGTCCACGCAGGAGGTAATGCTGGCTTACCCGTTAACGATGTGTAATTCTCCAACACTTCCTTCATCGACGAGCCACCAATGATAAAGTAATCTAGCTTCTGCCCTGGCACACTAAACTGTACCTTTGACACATGCTCTGAAGCTACTTCTAATGAAACATTTTCAGGATGATTAACAAACACACCGTAATTCTTATTCGTTAAGTAGAACGGGATATTTTTATACGACTGCTCAGAGCTCGTACCGCCATCCTTATTCCAAATGTCAACGACCTGACCATTTTTCACAAATGGCGTGAAACGCTCACCTAATCCATACACATATTCACCAGGATCAATACTGAGCTGATCACGCATATACGTCTGGCCATCATCAGCAATAACATGGGCAACACTTTTGAATTCACTCGCTGTTAGAAGCTCATCTTTATAATAGAAGCCAAGCTCCCATCCACCTTCTTTACTAATTTGTGCGCTTACATCTCCACTTGAAAAAACAACACCTTCATCATTGTTTTTAATTGAAACGGTTACATTTTCATCCTCTTTGATTTCAAAATGAGGCCCAAGATCACGTGCTCCTTTATGATGATCCACTTGTACTCGAATCACATCTTTCATCGGTGAAGATAAATTCACTTCAATTAACGGTGTATCAAGCTGCCCCGAACGATTCACAATTGGTTTTGGAGGACCAACTAGCGTAACCGAATCCTTATGCTGATCAACATCAAACAATTCGACTGGACTAATTAATTGATAACCCTCTTTTGTCAGCCATTGTCCATTACTGAATTTCATCTCGCATTCCCCTCTCGTTCACTTATTTTATTTTATAATTAAAATAATACTGATTAATTACGAGTATTTCTTGTATAATTGACACATAATCATAACACAATTCTGATATATTGGAGAGAATAAAATGAATAAGGATACATTATTAGAGGATCGCGTTCACGGTGACCCGATGTTTGCCTTTCATATTTATATGGTCGATTATCTTGATGGGGATGTGATTTTTCAATGGCATTGGCACCATGAGATGGAATTTCTCGTTATGGAACATGGTCAAGCGCTAATTCGGGTCGGTGCATCTGAAGTGACATTGCAGGAGGGAGAGGCGTTATTCATTCCGAGCGGACAGCTACACGCTGCTTATCCAGTGGGCAACGAGCCTTTCCGCTTGCAAGCAATCGTCTTTCATAGTCAGCTCATCAACAGCGCGACCTATGATACGATACAAAGTCATTTCATTGACCGACTGTTAGAGTGGGACGATGACGAACCAATTCTCATTAAAGAAGCTAGCGCTTTTCGTCATATCGAAGCCATCCTCTCACATTATGATGAAAAGAATTCAACCTATCCTTTGCTAATAAAAGGGGAGCTCTTTCTCCTATTCGCTTACCTTATGGACGAATATGAGGTTAAACGGAAATCACCAGCTCGAACCGAAAAGAGCGAGAACATCACTCGTCTGAAGCAGGTGCTCACGTATATGGATAAAAGCCTTCAAGAACGTCTTACTGTTAACGACCTTGCCTCGCATATTCAAATGAGCGACGGTCACTTTAGTCGTTTTTTCAAATCGTATATTAAAATGACACCAATTGACTACTTGAATCATGTCCGCATTAATAAAGCCGCGAAGCTACTAAAGGAGACAGATCGCTCCGTTCTCGACATTTCTCTTGAGGTAGGTTTTGAGAACACAAGTTATTTCATTCGCATGTTCAAACGAAAGAAATCATGTACACCATCTGAATTTCGGAAAGGTCGTGGGTAGTTGGGGGCATTCTCAGTGTAGCGGTTCCTCAATCCGCTATTCCCTCTCAAGTTCGTCTATTCACAGCGTTTGGGTTCCTCATTCCTCTATTTTAAGCTTTCCAGACCCATTTCACCCTATTTTTGCTGAAATAGCGGAAGGAGGAGGACCCTATCTCCTCAACCTACGGATTTTCCGTTATTTAACGGCAGGGGGAGTACTCATTAACTCTCTGATGGCGGCAATCTCCTCTTCGCGCAGCACATACTAGGATTTATTTTTACTCAACCATTTGCGAATTGACTCACTTTATGGTATTTTTAACCTATCAACACATACACTAAAAAAACGAATGGCCAATGCTGGTAACATTAGCCATTCTAAGCATTAGATATTCCCAGTTTTGGGAAGCTGTCATCTTCTAAAACCGGTGACACACAGCCACCCTTTATGCTGCCAGCAAAGGGTGGCTACTTCTTGTCCTCATCCTTAAATGATAAGATTGAAATCACAAGCATTCCAAACATAATCATCAATGAGATGCCCTCAAAAGCAGTCAACGCATCACCCCCTTCCATTAGGGGATCAGCTAACCCTTCACCTTCTTATCTAATACCTGCCTTCTAGTATACCTTATTTTTCCTTCGAGTTCCTCCCATCTTGATATTTCTAATTAGATTGTAAAATAACTTCATGCCATCATAAAAGTGAACGACTATTTAACGATAGACTTAAAAGAAATTTGATTTCAATTGCTCTAGACTCCATTTAATTAAACGTTTATTTAATTTCAACATCTTCTCTCTTTCAGTCATGCATGTTACGATATACCTAGATCATAAGAAGGATAAAGCGAGGTTGGTCATGAAGCAAACATTTACCCACGTTGAATTACAGCTACCTGCTATTGTCGCGATATCAAAACGGGAGAAAATCACTTTTTTTACGATAAAGGATCAATTAAAGGCGTTTACGAAGCATGGAGAGATCTCCTTACTCCCTAACGCTACAGACACTATCCTGCCTCATTTTCATGACAGCAAGAAGCTAATCGGCATTTGCTACGACATACAAAGAAACAATCCATCATCGACACAAAACGTCTATCTTTTAATAACCGCTAAAGATGACGAAGCATTAGTCGCTAAGGTCGATGAATACGTTAAGCAGCAAGAGCGAGAAGAACAGGAAAAACAGCGACGATTCGAGGCACAACTACAAAAGCAACAAGAGGACAGGCGCCAACAACAAGCGCAAAGAAAAGCAACCAGAGCACGAATAGCTGAAATAAAAGCGAAAAATCGAACCTATATGCAAACACAAAAGGTTCCCCCACCCACTCAAAAAAACTCAAGCTTACTAGGCTCAATGGTCGATTTCCTTTTTTCCAAACCGCAGTCTGCTCAACGAGTCACACACTGCTTTGACTGTAAACAGGGCCTTGACTCACAATTCGATTATAAATGTCAAACGTGTAATTGGTTAGTATGCAGTTGTGGCGCATGTGGCTGTACCTATCAGTTAACGATTAACTAATAGATCTGTTCAGATTAGAAAATCATGCAGGAGAGAGCCCTGAAAAAGGTTGATTTTTACTTTTTCAGGACCCTCCTCTTTTTACAACCTTCTTGATGGAACCTCATTCCTCTATTTCCATTATCAAACCGTTTCAGACCGCTTTTTTGGAACCTCATTCCGCTATTTGACTATTTGTGCTTCACATTTCTCTTTTTTTGGCTCATTAACGGAATGACGTTCCTCTTCATACGCTTAAACGACGTATTTCTTCCTTTTAACTTCCGTTCCGTTTGGCCTACCAGCACGACAAAGGCTTTAAGGTTGGATGATGGATTCCCCTTTCATCCAACCTTAAACGCAGATTCTTTTACAGCTAATCTCTAATAAGATCAAGCTCAACTGGAATAAATTCTTCTATATCCTCACCATTAAATAGGCTCATTGCCGCTTCAATCGCTTCCTCTCCGATTAAGACGGGTTGCTGTGCAACTGTACCGGCTAAACGACCAGTATCCACTTCTGCAACAGCATCCTCTGTCGCATCAAACCCTACAATAACTAAATCATCACGCCCAGCCGCAATAGCTGCTTCTAATGCTCCAAGTGCCATTTCATCGTTATGAGCAAAAACACCGACGATATCTGGATTACTTTGGAGAATGTTTTCCATCACCGTTAAGCCTTCTGCTCGATTGAAGTTCGCTGATTGTGCCGTTACAACATCTAGATCATTGTCTGCTACGTTATTAAACCCTTCTCCACGTTCACGTGCTGCTGATGAACCTGGAATGCCTTCTAGCTCAACTACTTGAGCGCCTTCACCGACTAACTCAACTAATAATTCTGCCGCCATTTCGCCACCTGCTACATTGTCTGAAGCAATATGAGCCGTAATTTCTCCACCATCAGATCCACGGTCCACTGTAATAACCGGAATGTTCGCAGCATTACTCGACTCGACAGCTGACACAACGGAAGAAGAATCGGTCGGGTTAATTAAAATAATATCAACACCACGCTGAATGAGATCTTCCACATCGTTCACTTGCTTCGCATCATCATCTTGCGCATCAACGGTGATTAATTCAATTCCTAGCTCATCTGCCTTAGCTTCCGCCCCTTCCTGCAATGTCACAAAGAACGGGTTGTTTAACGTTGAAATGGAAAACCCTACAACTAATTCATCACTATCGCCGTCTGCACGATCACCATTCTCTATTGGAGATTCCATCGAGCACGCCATTAACCACATGCTCATAATTGTTACAACTAACATCATTAATTTCTTTTTCATTTTAACCTTCCCCTTTATGCATTTTTTTTGCGGTCTAATAGTACCGCTAATAAGATCACACTACCTTTGACAACTTGTTGAAAAAATGAACTCACTCCCAATAAATTGAGACCATTGTTCAGAACTCCTATGATCAAGGCACCTATTAACGTGCCGACGATCCAACCTCGTCCACCAGTTAAGCTCGTTCCTCCAAGTACAACCGCCGCAATTGCATCAAGCTCGTACATCTGTCCCGCAGTTGGCTGGGCTGAGCTTAATCTTGACGTTAAAATAACACCTGCTAACGCAGATAGAAAACCTGTTAACGAGTACACGTATATTTTAATGCGACTCGCACTAATTCCTGATAAGATCGCCGCTTCTTCATTACCACCAACGGCATATACACGACGACCGAATGTGGTCTTCTTCAAAATTAAATACAAAACAACAAATGCTAGCATCATCGTCACAGCTGGCATAGGAATGCCAAAGAAGTAGCCTCGACCAATCATCGCGAAAAACGAACTGTCCCCTATACCTGAAATAGGCTGTCCACCTGTAAAGAATAACGTCAACCCACGATAGATTGTCATCGTCGCCAATGTTGCAATAAAAGGGGCTACCTTCCCTTTTGCAATGACAAAACCATTAAAGGCACCAAGTATTGTTCCAACAATTAAACCGATTAACACCGCTAGCACCGGATCAACGCCCGAGGCAATTAATGAAGCTGTTACCGCTCCTGAAAATGCGAGAATGGAGCCAACCGATAAATCAATCCCCCCTGTCAAAATAACAAACGTCATTCCAAATGCAATTAACGCATTAATGGATACTTGCCGCAAAATATTTAACAAATTAGATGCGGATAAAAAGCTCGGATTCAAGATTGAAATGATGATAACAATAAGTATGAGTCCGATGAAAGGGCCTAACATACTTAGCATAGAACTTAGTCGTTTATTAGCGAACATGCTTATCTCCCCCTGTCGCATAATGCATAATTTTCTCTTCTGATAATTCCTTCCGATCTAATATTGTCATAAGCTCACCTTCACACATCACAGCTACACGTGAGCTCATCCCAATAATTTCAGGTAGCTCAGAGGAAACCATAATAATAGCCACACCTTGGCTCGCTAAATCATTTATAATCGAATAGATTTCTTTCTTCGCACCAACATCGACTCCGCGAGTAGGTTCATCTAGAATTAACACATCGGGCTTCATCCCAAGCCATTTGGCAATGACCACCTTTTGTTGATTACCTCCACTTAATGACTTTGCTTTTTGTTCAGAGCCAGAAGAGCGAATGTGAAGTTTTTTAGCCATTTCGGTATACAGTGCCTTTTCACGAGATTGAATCATCCAGCCCTTTTCAGACAGGGTCTTTAAATTGGTTATATTCAAATTTTCTCGAATAGAAAAATCAACCACTAATCCTTTTGATTTTCGATCTTCTGAAACGAAAGCAACCCCTTGGGCAATTGCATCTGCCGGGCTCCGTATCGTTACTTTTTGACCGTCAATATACACCTCACCACGGTCAGCCTTTCGATAACCAAAGATCGTCTCCACTAACTCAGAACGACCTGCCCCCATCAATCCAGAGATGCCAAAAATCTCTCCTTTTTTTATATCGAAGGTAACGTTTTTAAATTCATCATTACGTGACAAACTCTTAACAGAAAGCTTCGTTTCACCCACATTCTCTTTCCGCTCAGGAAAACGTTGACCAAGCTCTCGTCCAACCATCATTTGCACAATCTCATCAAAGCTCGTGTCCTTAATCGTTTTCGTACCAACATATTGTCCATCTCGCAAAACAGTAATTCGATCGCATATTGAAAAAATTTCTTCCATACGGTGTGAAATATAAACAAACGAGACACCCTTTTGCTTTAATTTCTCCACCATCTCAAATAACGTATCGATTTCGCGATCAGTCAAAGCGGCAGTTGGCTCATCCATAATAATGACCTCCGCATTGGTCATGAGTGACTTGGCAATCTCAATTATTTGCTGCTTTCCAACTGAAAGGTGTTTCGCTAACGTCGTTGGCTTAAGCTTCAAGCCTAGCTTGACCAGCTGCTTCTCAGCGATCTTGTTCATTTCCTTCGTCTTCATCCAGCCCGTTTTCCCAAACGTTTTTTCATTCCCTAGAAATAGATTCTCTGCAACTGTTAGCTCTGGTAAAATATTTAACTCCTGATGAATAACAGCAATACCATCCTTCTCTGCCTGCTTAGGACTTGTATAGTGAACGTCTTTACCCTTCACGACAACCGTTCCTGAATCTCGCTCGTAAACACCAGAAAGAATTTTCATTAGCGTTGACTTTCCAGCGCCATTTTCCCCCATTAGTGCATGGATTTCTCCTTTTTTAATTTCAAAGTTGACCTGTTTCAATACTTGGTTCCCATTAAAGGACTTGTTGATTTCCGTCATCTCAATCATCTACACTCACCTCCAATTAGAAAATAACACCAGCCTGCAAAATAATATTGGCATATGGAGTCGTCTCACCTGTACGAATAACAGCCTTTGCCGTTTGACTCTGTTTCTTTAAGCGTTCATGGTCTACGTACTCAATTGGAAATTCATATTGCTGAATGGTTTCACACATTTGGGCATTTCTCATTTTTATTTCCTTCGCAACAATACCTTTTTCTACTTCCATATCAGCTAACACAACATCTAACGTCCGTAAAAAGGTCGGATCACCTAACTCCAATGACAAATCAATACATGGTACACCATCAGGAATGGGCAACCCACAATCGGCAATGACAATTTGATCCGTATGTCCGAGCTTAGCTAGAACACTTGAAATATCTCTATTTAAAATCCCCTTTTTCTTCATTCTGCATGAGCCCTTTCTGCTAAAAAATCCCTCACTTCTTCATCGGTCGGCATCCCACCTTGCGCTCCGAATTTCTGCACCGATAATGCAGCGGCTGCATTCGCGTATTGAATCGCATCCTTCATCTTCATTTGGCGTCCAAGCGCCACAGCCAAAGCACCATTAAAGGTATCACCAGCACCTGTTGTATCGACTACATCAACCTTATATCCGGGAAGAATTTCTTCCGCTAGGTCGTCTGTTAAATAACTGACGCCCTTTTCCCCTAGCGTGACAATTAGCTTCTCCTTATAGGTCTCTCTATCAAGCTCCATCTCATCCCTTTCCTTCTCATTAGGTGTCAAATAAGTCACAGCATCTAAGATAGCAGGCGATAACCGATGAGCTGGGGCCGGATTTAACAGAATCGGTACTCCTTTTTCTTTGCAGTAACCGGTTACACATTCAACCGTTTCAATCGGAATTTCTAATTGAACTATAACGATATCACTTCGATCAATAATAGCTAAATGCTGCATGATATAATCAGGTGTCACATCATAATTAGCACCCGCTGATACGATAATTCGATTATCTCGCTCCGAAAGCACAATGGTCGCAACACCTGTATGATTATCTGTAACCGGTTCCACATTGTCGATATTAACATTTTGCTCCTTCAAATGAGACTGAAGCTCTTTACCAAAAGAATCTTCCCCTACTCTTGCTATCATATGAACTTCTGCACCTAGGCGAGCTGCCGCAACGGCTTGGTTCGCTCCCTTTCCACCAGGCATTGTGCGAAAGCCCTCACCCATGACTGTCTCACCTTGCTCCGGTACCCTTACCGTCGTTGTCACCATATCCATATTGATACTTCCAATAACCGTAATAATAGGCTTTGATTTACTCATCTTCTTCACTCCTCGTCGTTTCACGTATATTCAACTGTGTCTCTAATTCATAGTGCAACGTTTCTAATGGCTGCTTTTCAATTTGCTTAATTAATAGCCTTGTAGAAATGGCACCCATCTCATAAATAGGCTGGATGACCGTTGATAACGAAGGGGTCAGCATCTCTCCAAGCGGAATCCCATCGAACCCAATTAATTGGACATCCGTTGGAATCTCTTTACCCACCTGCTTTGCTGCCTTCATCACTCCCGCTGCCATAATATCACTACTGGCAAATATCGCATCAATGGATGGATAACGCTCAAACAGATTAAGAGCGGTCTTTTTAGCATGATGAATGTTGAATTCAGACTCCACGACTACATGGGCAATGCCTTTCTTTTCCACTACTTCTTTGAAGCCTTTGTAGCGCTGGTCGGCTGTCTTCACTCCAACTGGCCCTCTTAAATGCACCAAAAACGTACTTCCGTTGTCAATGAGGTACTCTGTCGCCTGCTGTGCTCCGATAAAGTTGTTCGCTGTTACGATTGGAACAGAATCACTAATAGAGCGGTCAAGAGCAACCAATGGTACGTGTAAGCTTTTGTAATCATCGATCGATAATTGATTCGTTGATAGGATCAGACCATCAATATACTTTTGCTTAAGCGCATCCACATATTGCTGTTCCTTCCTTTTATCTTCATCCGTATTACAGATCACAACCGTATATCCGTATGTTAGTGCAACATCCTCAACGGCACGTGCTAATTCTGGGAAAAACGGATTCGAAATGTCTGGAATGAGCAAGCCGATCATCTTAGATGTCTTATGATACAAAGATCGCGCAACAGAATTCGGCTTATAATTTAAATCCTTAATGGCCTTTAATACAGCTATTTCTGCATCCTTACTCACATATCCTTTTTTGTTTAACACTCTAGATACTGTAGCAACCGACACATCGGCATACTTTGCTACATCTTTGATTGTTGTCATGTTCTCTCGCCTCACCTGTAACCGGTTACAGATACTATAATATGTCCATGCACTCTTGTCAACTATTATTCTTAGTGAAAATGCCACTTTTTTTATCGAGAGTGACCTAACAGGGGGTGAAAACGCTCCACTTCTATTAAAAACGCTCTAAATCGATCGAAAGCGCTCACTTGATATCCCTCGACAAAAACCCCTCCAACTTTATCCAGCTGGAGGGGTTCCCATTCACCTCTCTCTATTAATACGAATCATAGTATTCTTGAATTTCCTCTTCATCATCTGTAACCGTGAGCGCAAGCATTAGCAGTATGCGAGCTTTGTGCGGATTCAATGAATCAGCAGTCAAATAATCATCCTTATGCGAAACCGTTCCATTCCCTACTCGCGAAGCACGAACGATTGGCATACCCTCTTCCATTATGTCCATTGCCGCCTCCTGCATGACCGATGACATGGAACCGTTACCTGGACCTGCAAAAATAATCCCCTTTGCTCCATTTTCAACTGCTGCATCAAGCATGTATGGATCATTATTTTGATGACCGTAAATGATATCGACTTGTGGTAATTCCTCTAAGTCTGAGATGTCAAATGGCGTCTCGGTCGTATGCGATTGTGTTATTTCAGTATAATAATGTGGCACGCCGCCAACGATTCTTCCAAGGTACCCTTCTTCTGTAGCCACAAATGTATCAACCGCTGTTGTGTCTGTCTTCGTAACATGTCTCGCTGAAGCAATTCGATCATTAAAGGAAACAAGCGTCCCGCGACCAACTGATTCCTCATGCCCCGCAACTAAAACCGCATTATACAAATTCAATGGACCATCAGCACTCATGGCAGTTGCTGGCCGCATCGCTCCAACTAACACGACAGGCTTATCACTTTTTACGACTAAATTTAAAAAGTATGCTGTTTCTTCCATCGTATCTGTGCCATGTGTGACAACAATCCCATCAACATCATCTGTCGCTAATAATTCATTAATACGATTACCTAATGTTAGCAAGTGCTCGTTCGTAATATCAGGGCTTCCTATATTCACAATTTGCTCACCATTAATGTTAGCAATCTCGGTCATTTCAGGCACAGCTTCAATCAATGCTTCAATGGCAATATCCCCTGCCTGATAATCAGTCGTATTCGTTCCCACGCTACCAGATCCAGCTATCGTCCCACCAGTTGCTAGAATCGAAATGTTTGGTAAATCCTCATTAAATTCCTGCTGTTCTGCTTCCTCTTCTCCATTTCCTTCCTCCGCGACAACGGCTTCTCCATCTTCAATCGGATCAGCCTCAGCTTGCTCAACCGTCTCCTGTGAGCATGCCACCATCAGTGTAACAAATGCCATGAGCGTAAACGTAAACTTCTTCATGCTGTAAATTCCTCCTTCATCTCTACTACTACTATTTCTGACTATGTATTGGAAAAGTAGTATGCTAGAAATATAGCAGGAACCTCCTACTTCTTGGTGATTATTGTAAGAAATTATTACATGAAAATAATTTTAGTTGCGCTTTCATTATTATAAATACGCTCACTTTTTATCATTTTCCGACAGAAGACTCCCTCTTCAATCGTGTGAAGGGCGAAGCCCAACGATAAGGGGGAGATGAATCGGTTAGGCGATAGCCTAAAGGCTTTTGTTGCCCACTTCATATCTTAATGATATAATCAGTCTTAGGTAAAAGAAAGGCTGATGTTGTAATGAAATTGGATAGTAATAATCATTCAGTATTCTTAATGTATTACCATCTTGTGCTAGTTGTAAAATATCGTAGAGAAGTCTTTGATGATAAAGTATCTGACTATGCTAAGGATATGTTTGTAAAGCTAGGCGAGAAATATAATATCTCTCTAGTCGAATGGCATCATGATAAAGACCATGTTCACATCTTGTTCAAAGCACACCCTAATACAGAATTGTCAAAGTTCATCAATGCTTATAAAAGTGCAAGTTCTCGTCTGATAAAACGCGACTTCCCACAAATAAGAAAAAAGCTATGGAAAGAAATGTTTTGGTCGAGAAGTTTTTGCTTACTAACTACTGGCGGATCTCCAATCAACGTAGTTAGAAAGTACATTGAAAATCAAGGTCTAAAGTGAGGTGAAAACAATGTTAGTCAACAAAGCATACAAATTCCGTATCTATCCAACCAAAGAACAGGAAATCTTAATTGCTAAAACAATCGGATGTAGTCGTTTTGTATTTAATCGCTTTTTAGGGCAATGGAACGATACATACAAAGAAACTGGCAAAGGTTTAACTTACCATTCTTGTTCTGCTGAATTAACACAACTAAAAAAGAAATTAGTATGGCTAAAAGAAGTTGATAGCATTGCCCTTCAATCCTCACTGAAAAACCTTGCTGATTCGTATACTCGATTCTTCAAGAAACAAAATAAAGCACCACGCTTCAACTCTAAAAAGAATAAGGTACAATCCTACACGACTAAAGAAACAAACAATAACATTGCCATTGTAGACAGCAAAATCAAATTGCCGAAACTTGGTCTTGTTCGCTTTGCCAAAAGTCGTGAAGTACATGGTCGTATCCTTAATGCTACTGTTAGACGAAATCCTAGTGGTAAATACTTTGTATCCATTCTTGCAGAAATAGAAGTACAGTCATTGGAGAAAACTGAATCATCTATTGGTATAGACTTAGGCATCACTGACTTTGCCATTCTTTCTGATGGTCGCAAGATTGACAACAATAAATTCACATCAAAAATGGAAAAGAAACTAAAACGTGAACAGCGAAAGCTTTCAAGACGTGCGTTAAATGCTAAAAACAATGATAGTAACCTTCTTGATGCAAAAAACTATCAGAAACAAAAACGTAGAGTTGCTAGATTACACGAAAGAGTAATGAACCAGCGTGACGATTTTCTTAACAAGTTAAGTACAGAGATAATCAAAAACCACGATATTGTCTGTATCGAAGAATTGAACACCAAAGGAATGTTACGCAATCATAAGTTAGCAAAATCAATCTCTGATGTATCATGGTCTGCCTTTGTAACTAAATTAGAATACAAAGCGAAATGGTACGGTAAAACAATCGTGAAAATAAGCAGATGGTTTCCGTCTAGTCAGATATGTTCCGATTGTGGATATCAAAATGGCAAGAAATCTCTTGAAATAAGGGATTGGACTTGTCCTGTTTGCCACGAACATCACGATAGAGATATAAATGCTAGCAAAAATATCCTAGCCGAAGGCTTAAGAACCTTAGTTTTGGCTTAAACAAAAATATAGAACCGTAGGAATCTACGGGGATAGCTTGGTCAATAAGAGAAACCTCTGTTGGCAAAGAAATACGCTAACAAGTACGCTCTATTCCCAAGAATCTCCCACTTCAAACAACCCGAAAGGATGTTAAGTGGTGAGTAGTTCAAGATGGAAGTATTCTATACGATTTCAAGAATGATGAAACAAAAATATGCGATATTGATTTTTATCGAGAGGCACCTTCTATAAATGATTTAGGTGAGGGTTTCTGGGGGTCAAATCGTTCAAAATCCCCAGAAGAATTTGAACTTGGGTCTCCAATTGATTCTATTACGAATGTCTTCAATCTTGGCGCGATTGCGTTTGGACTACTAGGTGGTGAAATGGATCGTTCCTTCTCAAAATGGGATGCTAATCAAGGTCTTTATGAAGTTGCAAGAAGAGCAGTCGAAGAAGATCGCAATAATAGATATTCAATGATAAAAGAATTCTATGATGCTTGGAAGTCTGTATTAAATCAATAAACTACTAAAAGTCACTTAGATGTTTTAAAAAGCGCATGATATAACGGTGCCACTCATAAAAATTGTTTTGCGAGGATGGGATTAGATGCACTTAGGATGGTCAATCATGATTTATGGAATATGTTTATCTATCATTCTTTCAACAATTATCTTGGTAACCTTGTATTACAACCCTAGACTACTTTTGCAATCCTATCCTGCTGGCATTCAAAAAGTAGTTGCTGAAAAGACTAAATATGAAAAAATGCAAACCAAGTTTGTAGGTATATTCTTTATGCTCTTTCTCATAGGCATTCCAGTCGTTTCCACTTTATTAATGAAGCAGTCGTATGGCGGTGAAATCTCTTTTCTAGTTGCCTTCATCAATATGTTTGGAATAATAACTGTCTTCAATGTAGTCGATTGGCTCATTATCGACTGGCTTCTAATTTGTAGCGTCACGCCAAAGTTCGTTATCATCAACGGGACAGAAGGCATGTCTGAATACAAAAATCATTTTCACCATTTTAGAGGCTTTGTTATTGGTATTTGTCTGTCTCTTGTTACAAGCTTGGTCTTAGCGACAGTAATTTCGTTATTATAGTTATTCAAAACAGAAATGGCAGAGCTTTTACAAAAGACAGGTAGAACGATAGAGAAAGCTGAAGAAGAACGTTTCTTGCTCAACTAAGAGAATTAGCAACTATTCATAGAGCGGTTTAACAAGGAGGAGAGATTTTGTGTAAAAGGCTAACTACTTATGGAAAAATATGCATGATATCGAGTGTGATATTTTTTATCTCCGGCTTAATAATAGTAGTTTTCGGTTTAATCACTGGTCAATTTATGAGCTTAATAATATCGTTATTGGGTTTAGGGTTTGTTTGTGCTGGAAGCCTTTACTTA